>JAAYPC010000211.1 GCA_012519985.1 Fibrobacter sp. | reverse complement strand
TATCCGGGGGTGATCGTATTGAAGTAGTCCGATCTGCTCTGGTGCGTGATATTAAATTAGCTCCGCAGAATATTCCTCTTGATATACTCTATGAAGATGAGTACCTGGTAGCTGTGAACAAACCTTCGGGTCTGGTGGTACATCCTGGCAACGGGGTTCGTGATGGAACACTGGTCAATGCTCTTTTGCACAAGATAGGTACTTTGTCTGAAGGGTCTGGCTCTGAGCGGCCCGGAATAGTGCATCGGTTGGACAAGGAGACCAGCGGAGTTATGATAGCTGCCAAGACCAACAATGCACATGCTGCCATGGCCGCAGCGTTTGCCAACCGTTCGGTGGAAAAACATTATGTCGGATTTTGTTTCGGGGAACTATCAGAGAGTCATGGCCGGATTGATCTTGCGCTGGAGAGAAGCCGAAGGGATCCATTGAAACGGACCAGTTCAAAAAACGGTAAACCATCTTTGACCGAGTACTGGTTATTACGGTATCGGGCAGGGGTTTCAGCGATCTATTTTAAGCTTCATACAGGAAGAACGCACCAGATAAGGGTTCATTGCAGTTCAAAGGGTTTTCCGATTCTGGCAGACAGTTTGTATGGGGGAGGCAGGGAGAGGCTGATGCGGGTTGCACCTCTGGATCGCCCATTTGCTGCCAAAGTATTTAAGTCCTTTTCCCGTCAGGCGTTACATGCCCGTTATCTCTCCTTTATTCATCCATTTACCGGTCTGAGGGTTCATATTGAAGCTCCTTTTCCGGAGGATTTTCATAGTGCTATGATCCATTTTGGGGATCACGATCTTTTCAGGGCACCTCCTGGCTTGACAAAATAGTAATTGAAGGTTTTTCTATATAGAATTATATTTTCCATTGTTATAATTATATATATGTCGTTTTTTGCTGGTTAATCGCTTAGAGGGAAAAAAAATATGAGTAGGGTACACAGGATTTGTGCTATCGGTAGGGTACAGATTTTCTGTCTTCTGGTTCTCTTTATGGCTCTGGAGACTCTGGCAGCTATTAATCTGACCAGAGGTGGAAATGAACTGGACAGCATTTTACAGATGAAACCTCTGCCTGATGACACATTCTATTTAGCAGAACAGTTGACATTTGAATTGAAAGAACACTATCCTTCTGAAGATTCTACAACACTCGCTTTTATTCATGAAGGAAACGATCCCGATAATTATCCGATCCTTAAACACACCGGGGATCAGAATAACTATCATTTTTTTAAAAATAAAAACATTTCATTTACCCATATCATTTTTGAAGGTAGTATCAGCTTTCATTCTCAGGATGTTAGTGGCGGTACTGTGCATTCAAAAATATTTAAGGGTTGCATATTTCGTAATAGTACTGAACCCGCTTTCAGACTAACAGGAGGTTTAGCATCTACTATCATTTTTGAGAATTGTCTTTTTTACAAAAACAGTCGTGCTTTAGAGTTTGCGTTCTGGAATAAGGTTAGTCCGAATATTGAATTTACTCATTGTACTTTTGACAGTAATGATGTCGTTTTCGATTTAGTTACCACGGATTTTAGTGCAAGTTCGGTAAAAATCACCAATTCTATTTTCAGCAATAATAGAGAAATTACCCGGGGAGACAATACTACTCTTAATTTTGAAAGTAAAATTACCGAATCATTGAAAAGGAATGATTACATTTATATTGTTGAAAATCGAACAAAGCCTTCAGACTGGAAACTTTCAGTCAATTCTAAGGCAAGAGCATACAGTGACACAACTGGAGCTCCGCTTCTGGATATCAGAGATACTATCCGTGGGTCGTTTAATGGGAAATATGATGCTGGCTGTTGGGCACTGCTACTTGGTGGTCCTCCTTCTATTAGTTTGCAGCCGAAAGATACTACTGTTGCTGAAGGTACAGAGGCTTCTTTTATAGTTGAGGCAAATGGATCAGAACCTTTGAGTTATCAATGGTATAAAAATGATGAAGCCATGACTGGCGAAACTTCTGCTGAGCTTACGGTTACTGCTCCAACAGACGAAGGTGAAGTAATAGAGTTTTATTGTGAGATAGGGAACAAATTTGATACTGTCACAAGCGAGGTCTGCACTCTTACGATTGTCAAAAGGCCGGAATTCACCGTTCATCCCCAAGACACCAATGTAATAGAGGGGGATAATGCCTCTTTTTCTGCTTTTGCCCAGAGTGCCGCTAGGTATTACTGGATAGGAGATAATGGTGATTCCATTGCCGAAGGCCACAAACTGGTTCTGGAAGCGGTCTCTTATGAGCAGAATGGTATGCAATACCGATGCGTAGCTGTTAATATCGCCGGTAGCGATACCAGTAACGCTGCTAAATTGACTGTGAAAGGTAAGGCTCCGTTTATTGAAAAGGATCCCGTAACAGTTGCCGTGCTTAAAGGTGAAACTGCGGTTATTTATCTGAAGGCATCGGGGGCTTCTCTTACCTATCAATGGTATAAAAGCGAGGAGTCCGGATCGACACCTGTAGGTAACAATAACGATTCGCTGGTTATAGCGAATGCCACAGAAAGTGGTTTTTACTATTGTGTTGTAAAAAATGAATTTAAAGAAGTTACCAGTGATACTGTTGAATTGGTGGTAATTGACCAAGACGATCCAAATCCGCTCTTTATCAAAGAAGTCAAGATGGTGGATAGAGATCATGTACTGATTAGTTTACAAAGGTTTGATCTCCTTCCTGCAAATAGTGATGAAGAGCAACCTTATGTAGATGCAATCGGCATCTGGTATGAAGAGGGGACTTACCCGAATCATCCTATAGAAAGTGCACCTAATTCTGTCAAAATCCCTATGAGTAAAATACTTGCCAGTGGATCATCTACTTTTGATACAATTATAGAGGTTCCCAGAAGAGATTGTATCACTTATTACTTTGTTGCATCTCCTTTCTGGAAAAACCCAGATAATGTACCTCCTTTTAAAACTGTCAATGGTGCCACTGTTTTCATGTGCAGCACCGAGAAACTTGCGAATCCGATGGAGTTTAGTAAAGTTGAATACAAGTCGTCTGGAACAATCGATGTCGAAATCAACGGGTTTAATACTCTTGAAAATAAAAAAGATTCGCTGGAGTATGTGCTTGTGTGGTATTCACTCGGCCAGGAGGTAGTTAAGTGTGATACACTTAAAAAAGATACATTGGAAAAGATCTGGTCTGCTTCAGGTACCTGGTCAAAGCGCTATGAAGATGCACTTTTTTCGGGACCGGAAGAGATCATTACTTTTAATATCAGTTGGAGAGGAATTCTTGGAAATTACAGCGACACAGTGAAAGCAGAACAGAGCGTAGGAACCGCCAGAACTACCAATAATTGTGAGTTATTTGTAGAAAGTGTTCAATCTACTTCAGTAAAATTGAGATGGAGCACAGTGCAGGGAGACGATATTGAAAAGGTAAGGATTTGGTATGGCACCAAGCCGATTCCTATTAATCAGGGGTTTGATACAACAGAATATGACAGCATCATTCGGGATGCAGATATTGAGGAAGTGTTAATAAGCAACCTTAATGAGAATACCGTCTACTATTTCGGTTTACAGACTTACGCAAGCGGGTTGTACTGGTCTTTTGTTACAGAAAAATCCAGTGCCTCAGCAAGGACAATGATTCCGGGAACTCTTCCAAACACCATTACCAATACCAGTATCAGCTTTGATTCTTCGTCAAACAGGATAAAAATAAACTGGGATATAGATACTGTTGGAACTAGTGGCTCCAAACTTAAAACCGGTTTCTGGTGGGATATTACAGATGAGAAAGGAAACCCCTCCAAAGGTCTCAAGTTGATCGATTCTACATTGAGCATGTCAGATGAGATTTTTATAGATCTTGATCAGCAGTTTTTGGTAGATACCACCTATCATTTTGCTTTATGGATGGGTTACGAGACAAAAGATGGTGGCTACAAATGGGCTGAACCGGGCAAAGAGGCAAGAAAGACTTTAAGAATACCAATGCCGGGCTGGTTTAAAATCGCCTATTTCAAATCGAAAAATGACTCTGTTTCGATTTTCAACCATAAAGTAGTTCTGAAACCTGGTCAGAACTGGAGTGATGCCATTTATGAGGATACGCTGCTGGTTTTCAAACCTGATCTTTCGAAATTAAAACCAGGGTTGATCCCTGTAAGCATGGGTATCGATTTTTATCGCAACCATCCCTCAACTGATATTCTGATGAGCCTTACTTGTGACAGTCTGCCTAAGGGCTACTCCACTAAAGATGTATTCATGTATCAGTATGATGAGCTGACCGATTCAATACGTGTTCTTCCGAGAGTCAGTTTCGATGAATCGAACAGATCCGTAACAAGTTCATTCATGCCACACCAGATGCGCTTTCCGTTCATGTTGATGATCGACACTCAGGAACCGG
>JAAYPC010000210.1 GCA_012519985.1 Fibrobacter sp. | reverse complement strand
CTGGGATAGCGATGTAACAGATGGTTTTGGCTTGTTAACGTAATCAACTTTCAAACGAAAAACCTGTAGAAAAGTATTTTTGGATCGTCAGATCCAATTTTATAAAAGAATCGTACGTTTTAGGTATAATTAAATAGAGATAAATAAATTCGAAATTCTAAGCACGAAACTCGAAAAAGACAGGAAATGCACCGATATTCTATCGGTAAATTTTAACAGGAACTACTCATCTAAGAGCTTTGGCGGCGTTTGTTCTCTTTCCTGTTTCGAATTTCGAATTTCTGATTTCGAATTTTTTCTTTAACTGAATAAAGCCATGTTTAAATTTAAAAACAACTCCTTGACTAAAACACTGACATTTATCACAGGTTCCGCCCTGTCCCTGCTGCTTTTCGGTAAAGACATTGGTGTATTATTTCATCTGGTAAACAATAACTCTGAGTACACTCATCTTGCTGTAATTCCGCTAGTTAGTGGCTTTTTCCTGTGGTCTGGAAGAAAACAGTTTCTAACAGAAAGAGCTAACCTTATTATTGGAGCAGTTGTTGTTGCTTGCGGGTTAGTACTTGCGATTATGTTAAATGCTGTTGTATTTGAGGATCAGGTTACAGGGTTATCTCTCAAGGGAATAGGCATAATCATAGTTATTTATGGATTATTCATTCTGTGTTGGGGATTTAACGGTTTGAGAAAATCGGTTTTCCCGTTTATTTTTCTTCTGCTGGCGATACCTTTTCCTTCAGGAATGTTAAATGCCATAATCGCTTTTCTTCAACATGGATCTGCTGTTATGGTTGAAGGTATATATACCATACTTGGACAGACCTTTGTAAGAGATGGTGTGGTATTTCATCTTAACACTCTGAGTATTACCATAGCACCAGAATGCAGCGGAATACGTTCGACCATGGCTCTTATTGTTACTGGAGCTGTTGCTGTGGAGATGTTTCTTAAAAATGGATGGAATAAGACTCTGATGCTTTTATTAATTATTCCAATGTCTCTATTAAAGAATGCTATTCGTATAGTGACTATTACCATGCTTGCCCAATATGTGGACATGTCATTTCTGACTGATAGCTTTCTTCACAAGAGTGGGGGAGTTTTTTTCTATTTGATAGTGCTGGCGATCTATTTCCCTCTTTTGATTTTACTTGCCAGACTTGAGCATCACAAGACTATCGTAGTGAAGGAGTCACAGTAATAATCAGATAAGCCCCTAAGGATAAGTTACTTTCAACATTTCCTATTCTTCTGTTTAGATATTTCTTCAGATTACTTCCGATTTGATATTGTTACGTTATTTTATAACATAGGAGCATTAATTTGCTCCTATGTTATTCTTTTTCCATTATCTTCTCTATATGTCTTTCGATCGCAGCTTTGCTTATATTCATTTCGATGCTGCCCTTGGTTGAATCCATCATTTCAATAACCGTCTTAAAATGGCGCACTGCCTTATTAAGGTCGTTTTTCTTCTCATAAGCCATCGCAAGCTGAAAAGTTAATTTGGGCTCTTTCTGGGTAATTTTTGAGTCCTCAAGAACCTTTATGCATTGCCCATATTGTCCGAATCGGATTAATGCTTCAGCGTAGGTGTCCAGAATATTGGCAGATGAAGGTATCAATTGATAAGCCCGCTCTGCAGCTTTTATAATGGTTTTTTTATCTGGTTTTTCTGTTTGAAGCAGTGCCCATGCCATGTTGTTATAGATTATTGCTGATTGTGCTCCAGCTTCCTTGTCCAGTTTCTCTGAAGCCAGCAGGTCTTCATAGATTCTGGCAGCATCTTCGTTTTTATCCATTTGCATGAGCATTTCTGCATGTAAAATAGAAAGATAAGGGTTGTCTTTCTCTTTTCTAGCAGCCTCGATTAGCTGTAATGATTCCGTATCTTTTCCCAGCTTTTTTAGAATCTGGGCTTTCAGGGGGATTATCTGTTCGTGGGGAATTTTTCCAGAGTCACAAAGTGCAAGTGCCTTTGTGTAATCGCCTTTCATAATCAATGCGGAAATTCTGGTGGTACGGAAGTGATGTTCATTTGGGAATTGTTTTTCCAGATCAGTGAGCAAGGTAATCGCACTATCTGCTTTTCCTGTGCGAAGTGCCATAATAGCTCCATTAAACCGAATCCTGGCATCATTGTCGTATAGTTTTTCAAGAAGCTTCTGGGTATTTTCGCTTTTTTCAAGAAGATTTTTTCTGAATGTAAGGTCCCGGAAGAGTTCCAGCGATGCACGGGTGAAAAGTTTGCGTTTGTGCATTATAGAAATCGCAACCAAAGCTTCGTTTTCTTTACCGGAACGGGAGAGCACAAGCGCATATTCGGTGAGTATTCCAGGTGATCTCAGATAGATACCGGGTAAGCGTCGATAGATTTCTGCTGATTTGTCAAATTGATTGCTTTTAAGCAATGCGCGGGCTGTGTAAAGTTCGATAAAAGGATTCCCGGGCACACTCTTGCGAATCTCATCAAGCTCCTTAAGAAGAGCTGCTGATTCCATTTTTTCGCCTTCCTGCAGAATTTTATAGAAACGTTGTTCTGCAGATTTGAAGGGAGATGAGTCTGGGATTTCAGAAAGAAGAGTATTTAGACTTCCTGTGTCATTACGCATGGCATACATGAAAGCAAGATTTATTCTGGCGCGATGATTGATTAACTGATCTTTCTGATCTGGATTGGGCTGTCTATAACCAGACAATATGGTTGTTGCCGCATCATATTTGCCGCTTACAAAAAGGAATGATGCCTCTTCCAGCGCAACTTCATTGGAATAAAGACCCAGTTTCTTTGTCTCTTTGAAAATATCTTCAATTCCTTCGTAATCATATTCATAGGCTCGCATCGATGCCAGCAGTACATAACCTGCACCATCAAGAATTTTATCTTTTCGGGCCTTTTCAAGAAATTCCAAGGCAGAGGTAGTTTCGTTTTTGATATTCAGCTCTCGGCCAATTTTAAACGCCAACATTGAAGAGGGTTTAGTGGTATATAGGCCCTTCCAAATAGATAGAGCAG
>JAAYPC010000209.1 GCA_012519985.1 Fibrobacter sp. | reverse complement strand
TACTGTTATAATTTTTGTAAAAAGCGGGTCGGTTTTAGTGATTTATTATTGAATAGTATGCTGAATATGTTTCAATGTTTTTTTAAACACATATTCGTTCGAGATTCTATTTTTTGATTATATTGTATATATATGTATATAAGATGATTGAAAAGATCTCATAGTTATAACTGTTATACTGAAAATCAAATATATGTTATCTAATTTCATTAATATCTGGCAAAGTTCACAAGTTTTCAAAAAACCACAGTGACAGTAACACAATTTTTCTTACATAAAGGGAGAATGGAATATGAACGCAAAAAAAGGTGTCTGGAGAAGCCGAGCTGTAATAATCTCTCTGACTGCTCATCTTGCAGCATTTAGTATAAACTCATACGGATGGTCCATTTCCGGAACAGTAAAGACAAAAGCAGGTGTTGCAATATCTGGAGTCAGTGTGACTGTAAAAGACTCCGCCAATTATTCCGATACTACTGATGATAATGGGAATTTCTCTTTGGAATCACCAACTTCCTCAAAAAACATCATAAAAGAAAATAGATCCGGTTCCTATTCTGCAAAATTTGAAAAGGGCGAACTACTGGTCAGGTCACCCTGGGATGGTGCGCTGAAATTATCATTATTCGATTGTAGCGGACGTATTTTGTGGACTGCTAAAGTTGTTTCAACCAAAGGAATCGCAAAAGCTGCATTCCCTTCTAATTTAAGTAGAGGAATTGTCTTTCTGCAAATAAGTCACTCAGGCAACGAGCAATATTTTTCTATGGGCTGGGGCCCTCATGGTTTATACATGAAACCGTCACAAAGTATAAGCAGCGTTGCAAATACTAAGACAGCACAAGCAGAAACATTCCCTACAATTCTGTTTAAAAAAACAGACTACCGTGATACAAGCTTCACAATGACTTCCAGTGAAATGACCAATGTTGAAGTAGTCATGCAACAAAACGAAAAAACCTGTCCTTTGCCAAAATCTATAAAATGGCAATCTTCAGGTATCCTGGTAGACATCAAACCCGATGCCTCACACAAAATAGTTTCAGTCAAAGACCCCACAATCCAGAAATACAAAGGTAAATACCTGATCTACTGCACAGTCTTTAACACCTCTACCAATTTATTTAACATGCAGTTTATACAGTTTACTGATTTCTCTGAAGCTAAAGATGCCACACCAATCTTTATGGATAAGGTGCAAGGATTTAGCGGCTATAAATGCGCTCCGGAACTTTTCTATTTCGCACCGCAAGATCTTTGGTATCTTATCTGGCAGCAGCAGCCTCCAGCATATTCTACAACTAAGACCCCGGATGATCCCTACTCATGGTCAGCTCCCAAGACATTTTATACCAACGGTATACCAAATGCTCCTTCACTTCCAATCGATTACTGGCCTATTGCAGATGATAAAAACTTCTACCTTTTCTTTACAGGTGATGATGGCAAGGTCTACCGGGCCAAAACCACTCTTGATCAATTTCCCAATGGTTTCGGTGCATATGTGGTAGTGAAATCTTTGGATAGAAACATAATTTTCGAAGGAAGTTCCCATTATAAAATCAAAGGAACAGCTAATACATACCTGCACGTTGTTGAAGGAATGGGAAATCCAAGGTACTTTAGCGCCTGGACCTCTGAAGGTATCGAAGGTGAGTGGAAGGATTATATGGTTGGTCAGAATAATCCATTCGCAGGTACAAAAAATGTAACGTATGCTCCGGGTGTAACTGACTGGACTGATGATGTCAGCCATGGAGAACTGATTAGAGAAAATCCTGATCAAACACAAGAGCTGGATCTGTGCAACTTGCAATTTTTATATCAGGGTAAAGCTCCCAATTCCGGAGGTGATTATAATTTGCTCCCATACAAGCTGGGGCTCCTTACAGCTACAGCTCAATAACTGCATCTGACCTTTTTTTGACTTGCCTGGCTGCACATTTTATGTGTGCAGCCCCCTTTCCCACTCAAAAGTTTGTGCTAAAAAGAAATAACCAATGTAATTTGCCACTGATACTACTTTAATTCTCTTTGTTTTACAAAGTTCGCCCCTCAATCGCCCGGACTGGTTGGTTAAGGCCTGCCTTTAACCCAAAAAACACAGCAGGTGATGACGAAGAATCCCCAATGAATGTATCGGGATAAGATATTGATACAGAAAGTATTGACCATGCAAAAAACGATAATAAAGTACAGTACGAAGTACTGGAAATGCTGGGGCATCATACGTTCGGAATGCCTCTGCCCCAGAGGTAATTAATTAACAGGTCAAAAAGTTACCTCTGGGGAAGGAGCCCGAAGAGGATTTTTGTATGACTAAACTGCAATTCTTTATAATAATCGGATTGGGGAAATCTTACGGTAATAAAACGTATCCAAAGAAAAAAAGAGATGCCTTAATATAGAATGCAAAAGCGCGCGTATTCTGACTTGCCGACTATATGGCGCCAATAAAGTGCGCATGCCTTACCAGATTCCTCACTTCTCCCCAGAGGTAAAATTTTGATGAGGCGAAAAATTACCTCTGGGGGGCCATACGTTCCGAAATGACATCTCACATGCGCTGGTAATGTCATCTAATGGAAAATTTGGGTTCTATCCTGATTTAGGAACATTACCTCTTGCATAGCAGAACGAAGTGACATCAATCTACTGCAGTTTTAGATATAACAGTTTTAACATTTCCGGTTCTCTGTTTAGATATTCTATTCAGATTACTTCTGATTAGATATTGTTTGGATATTAATTCTTATTTTTTCATATTTGATATTATGACTTCATTTTTTGTCATCAGATACCTGAGTAGCTATAAATCTATTTTCTTAATCTCAATGCAGCTTTCAAACCAAAGGTTAGAAAAATGCCATCTGTTACTATTGGTACCTTTTCCTCCCAGTTTGAGATCCAGTAATAATCTCTGATGGCAGTCCTGTTGAACAAATTATGAAATGTTACATAACCATTGAATCTGGTGAAATAACGGACTTTATCGTCCGGGTATCGTATCTGGATGCTCAGATCGTGAGTGTTGACTGTGGGCAGAGGAATGTATTTTCCTGATTTTAAATCATAATAGCAGTTACCGCTTCTATTGTCCCAACTGAAATACAAATGTAACATCTCTTTGAAAAAGTTCAGATGGACGCCGGTTCTGGATGAGAATGGAGATTTCCATTCATAGGTAAATTTTTCTTCACCTCTGAGTCTGTGGGCATCTGACAAACTGATACTGGAATAAAGGGCAATCCATCGGGCCAGGTCATAGTTCATGCTTGTTTCAAGACCTTTGGCAGAAAAACCGGTGGTGGCGGTCGTATCCCAAATAAAATAAAGTGGGTTTATACCTGGAAGCCGGTCCTGAAATCTCAGATAAGGCTGTATTGTGATATCGAAACTTCTGCTGTCATACTTGACAGGCATAGAAAGAACCGTAGTGGTAAGTTTGATTTTTCTGAAATTATCATCGGGTAATCCACGGAAATCAGCAAAACTCGTGATTTTCCCCGCATTAAGACTGATAAGAAATCTCCATACATTCCAGCCAAAAGAAACTCCGGGATCGAATGAAAGGACCGGTTTACCTTCAAAAAAACGGGATGAAAAGAGAAGGTTGTTTTTTATGATCAGATTACCCAAACTCAACCGCGAGTTGCTGTGTAAAGAAAATGCATCCTCTTTTCCTTCCTGATATGTTAATCGCTTGGAGTCAGAATAGCGCTTCTGGACAACATCTCCATACCACTCCTTATGTTC
>JAAYPC010000208.1 GCA_012519985.1 Fibrobacter sp. | reverse complement strand
TGCCGCATTTCTAATTGCTCCTATGGGGATCTTATAATCAGTTGCACTGAAAATATAGCTTCCGGCAACAAAAACATTAGCCCCAGATTCAGCACACAAGGCGGCAGTCTCCTCATTTATCCCCCCATCTACCTGCAAATCGATTAAATGGTTCTGACGGGAGATTTCGGTGGAGACTCTTTTAATTTTCTGAAGCATGGAAGGAATAAATTTCTGTCCTCCGAATCCGGCAAAAACAGTCATTATAAGAACCTGATCGATGTCTTTAAGATGATCAAGGAAAAGATCGATCGGTACATCCGGGTTAACCGTCACACCGGCTTTTACCCCATGCTTTTTGATTTTCATCAATACTTCGGATAATTGCAGATCGGCCTCTGCATGAATGGTAAGCACATCAGAGCCGGCGCTGCAAAACTGATCAATGTATTTCTGAGGCTCTGAGATCATCAGGTGAACATCCAACGGAATCGAAACGGATTTTTTTACTGCTTCAATTATGATCGGTCCAAAAGAGATGTTAGGTACAAAATGACCATCCATGACATCGCAGTGAATCCTGTCAGCACCGCAATCCTGAGCGGTTTTAACTTCTCGCTCCAATTGACGGAAATCGGCTGAAAAGATCGAAGGCGCGATCTCAATTTTTCTGGAATTCAAAATAGACTCCCGGGAAAACTGCATATTCCAGGTGAAAAACCAAAAGCTTGCCCAAATAAAGAGGTACAAAAAATCGAGAGAAAAACAGAGTAAAAGGACACGCCGGGAAAAGTTCCCAGCGCCTCCATTTATTTACCAGGCTTATGCCCCTTTAATCAATTGCAGAGCGATTTCATTTCTCTGAATCTGATTTGTACCTTCATAGATCTGGGTGATTTTTGCGTCTCTCATCCGTTTTTCCATTGGATATTCACGCATGTATCCGTAGCCGCCCATCACCTGTAGTGCATCCACAGTAACTCTCATGGCTACATCGGAGCAGAAAAGTTTGGACATTGCAGATTCTTTGGCAAATCTCTTTTCACCAGCATCGATAGTTTTGGCGGTTGCATAAAGCAATGCTCTGGCAGCTTCGATCTCTGTAGCCATATTGGCCAGCATGTGCTGAACAGCCTGGAAAGAAGAGATTGGAGCACCGAACTGAACTCTCTGTCTGGAGTATGCAAGAGCATCGTCCAATGCACCAGCAGCAATACCCAGAGCCTGAGAACCGACACCCGGTCTTGAATAGTTAAGAGTGTTAATAGTGATGATGGCTCCCTGACCTTCTTTACCCAGCAGATTTTCTTTGGGAATTTTACAATCCTGAAAGACCAGTTCTGTGGTGCTTGATGCACGAATACCCATTTTGTCTTCATGCTTACCGAAAGTAAAACCAGGTGTTCCTTTTTCCACTATAAAAGCACTCACACCGCGGGCGCCTTTTGCAGGATTGGTGATAGCCATCACCGTATAGATTTCAGCATTTTCACCGTTAGTGATCCATTGTTTTGTACCATTAAGAATGTAATGATCACCTTCCAGTCTTGCGGTAGTTTTCATCATGCCGATAGCATCGGAGCCGGCATTGGCTTCGGTCAGACCGAAAGCAGCCAGTTTTTTACCAGTAGCAATGGGAGGCAGATATTTTTTCTTCTGCTCTTCATTGGCAAAAAGCAGGATGGGGAAAGTACCCAGAGCAGTTGCAGCCATGGCTAGAGAGATGCCACCGCAGGCTTTTGAGAGCTCCTCAACTGCCAGACACAACTCGAAAACGCCACCACCAAAACCACCGTATTCCTGGGGGATGTAGAGTCCGCAAAGATCGACCTCGGCCAGAGCATTAACCACATCCCAGGGAAAAATTCCCTCATGGTCATATTTTTCCCGCACCGGAATGATTTTTTTCTGGGCAATTTCTCTGGCAGTTTCAACTATCATCTGTTGTTCTTCAGTCAGAAAGTAATTCATCCTTAACTTCTCCTTTGACTCGAGACAAGATTTCTTCTTTACTATAGTTTAAAGTAGCTATTTGCGCTGCATTCTGCTGAGCGATTTTTTTATTTGAACCACACCCTTCACCAAGGGGCACCCCGGCGATATCGATGCGTACTCTGAACTCTTTTGCATGATCCGGTCCTGAAGATGAGATGGTAGTATAGCGGGGAATTCCGAAGCCATCTTTTTGCGCCAGTTCCAGGATTTTACTCTTATAATTTATATTACGTTCATCCTTAAGAAATTCTGCAATACGGGAGAAAAGATATTTTTGCAGAATCTCCCTAACCACCCCCAGTCCCCCATCCAGATATAAAGCTCCAATGAGAGCTTCAAATCCATTAGAAATGGTAGATTGCCGGTTTTTACCTCCAGCTTTTACCTCCGAAAGCCCAAAGATCAGATAAGATCCCAAATCTAAAGAGAGAGCCACCTGGCCCAGTATCTTTCTGCTGACAATCAAAGATTTGATTTTAGATAACTGTCCCTCACTTTTATCGGGGTTTGTAAGGTACAGATGTTCGGTTACCAGGCAATTAAGAACAGCATCACCCAGAAACTCAAGACGTTCATTTGAGAGCAGCCCTTTAACATCCTCCGGAGCACTTGCTGACTTATGAGTAAGGGCCTGCCTGAGAAGTCCTGCAGAGGTGAATCGATACCCCAGCTTCTTTTGCAGAGTATCGACAGAACCTTCAGCCTTCTCCCTTCTTACAGATCTGAGAACTGACTTAAGAAGGTCAGTTACCAGTTTCAGGGGTTTCATATTTGCCAAGAGCCAGACATGCGTTGTGCCCCCCGAAACCGAATGAATTGCTTAATGCATACCTGAGCGGTGTTTTTACTGCAGTATTAGGTGTGTAATTAAGATCACATTCAGGATCAGGATCTTCGTAGTTAATAGTTGGTGGAACGATTCCATCCCTGAGAGCAAGAGTAGTGGCAATAAACTCAATAGCTCCGGAAGCTCCCAGCAAATGGCCTGTCATGGATTTTGTGGAGCTAATGTGTAAATTGGAAGCATGTTCACCAAAAACTTTCTTTATAGCACAGGATTCGTATTTATCATTAAGAGGTGTGGAAGTACCATGTGCATTGATATAATCGATATCAGAAGGTTTAAGTGATGCAGAATTCAGAGCCATTCTTAAAGCAATCTGAGCCCCAGCTCCTTCAGGTGCAGGAGCAGAGAGGTGATGTGCATCACCGGAAGCACCATAACCGATCATCTCGCCATAGATTCTGGCATTTCTGGCAATAGCGTGTTCCAGACTTTCAAGTATAACCATTCCGGAACCCTCACCCATAATAAAGCCGTCCCGTTTCAGATCAAATGGAGAACTGGCTTTTTGGGGATTGTCATTTCTGGTTGACATTGCTTTCATGGAGCAGAAACCAGCAAAAGCCAGTGGAGTGACAACCGCTTCGGCCCCTCCTGCCAGAATTACATCTGCAAGCCCGGATTTGATCATCATAAAGGCATCACCCAGCGAATGGGCGGCCGATGCACAGGCACTGACAACAGCATAATTAGGTCCCCTGAATCCGTAGTCCATAGATATGCGGCCAGCAGCCATATCGGGAATCATCATGGGGATAAGAAACGGAGAAACTCTTCCAGGGCCTCTTTCAATCAGTTTCGAATGTTCATTTTCAAGAGTGGCCATTCCACCGATACCCGAGCCAACAATAACACCGCATCTTTCCAGATTAATGCTGGAAAGATCGAGCCCGGAATCTTTAATAGCGTTTTGCGCAGCTACCAAACCCAAAAGGATAACCCGATCGGTTCTTTTAACTTCTTTAGCATCGACATACTGACTAAAATCAATGTTCTTTACTTCTCCGGCGATTTTAGTCGGATAATCAGAAGTATCAAAACTGGTCACTTTATCAATACCAGAGTTTCCGGAACAAAGCGATTTCCAGAAAGAATCGATATCATTGCCTACCGGACTAGTCACCCCAAGACCGGTAACCACTACTCTTCTTGACATTATTAGCCCCGTTAAAAAAATAGTATGAAAAAATCAGGCATAACAGATCCTGCCCAGCCACTTATTTGAAGCTGGGCAGGAGAGGGAAATTATACCTTATTGGAAAGATAATCCAGAGCATCTTTAACGCTTTTGAGTTTTTCAGCATCTTCATCGGGAATCTCGATGTCGAAAGCATCTTCAAAAGCCATAATCAACTCAACCAGGTCCAGAGAGTCAGCACCAAGATCATCAACAAATGAGGCCTGGGGATTAACTTTATCTTCACTTACACCAAGTTTCTCAATAATGATTTGCTTTACTTTGTTCTCCATGTCACTCACAATGCACTCCTTTCGAAAATTAATACAAGGTTTTTTCAAAATAGATTAAATGTTTATGATCACATCACATGACAAGTCCGCCATCAACAGTCAAAACTTGTCCGGTAATATAGTTGGCCAGTGAAGAGCTTAAGAACAGCACGGCGTTAGCTACATCCAGAGGTGTTCCCAGCACCTGAAAAGGAATCTGACTGGTCATCTTCTGTTTGTCAGTATCGGAAAGTTTATCCGTCATGGCAGTTTTAATGAAACCTGGAGCTACAGCATTTACATTTATGGAACGGCTGGCAAATTCCTTTGCCAGAGTTTTTGTCAAACCGATCAAACCAGCCTTGGAAGCAGAGTAATTAGCCTGCCCTGCATTACCCATCAGACCTACAACAGATGCGATATTGACAATTTTACCACTTCGGGCTTTCATCATCGGTTTTGCAGCCTCTTTGCAGCAAAGAAATGCGCTTTTAAGGTTGATATTCAAAACCAAATCCCAATCGCTTTCCTTCATACGTACCAGTAAGCCATCTCTGGTAATTCCAGCATTGTTTACCAGGATATCGATCTTTTCAAAGGTATCCAGAAAGGTCTTAAACATTGCTTCTACATCTGCTGAATTAGATACATCAGCTTTGATAGCAATGGATTTACGCCCAAGTTTCTGGATTTCCGCTGCAGTTGCATTTGCAGTTTCCAGATCAAGATCACTAATAGCTACATCACAACCGGCTGTGGCAAGACGAAGTGCAATTTCTTTTCCTATACCCCGTCCTCCCCCGGTTACCAGAGCACATTTTGAAGAAAGGTCAATCACGTATAAAGCTCCTTATAATAAATTTAGTTATTAGTTAGCAGAGAATATATGTTTGTAGCACTATCACTAGGAACAACATTCAGTGAGTCACTGCATTTTTTGGCCAATCCTTTAAGCACATTTCCAGGTCCGGTTTCAATACAATTGCCATAATCCAGTGTACTCAAGGCTTTCATAGAATCAACCCACCGCACCGGAGAAGTCAACTGCTTCACCAGCAAACCCTTTAGCACCTGAGGATCAGTTTCCGGTTTTGCAGTTACATTAGTGATAACCGGACAAATCGGTGCAGAGAAACTGAGGGAATCCAGAACTTCCTTGAATTCATCGGCAGCACTTTGCATAAGAGGTGAATGGAAAGCTCCACTTACCGGAAGAAGCAAGGCTCTTTTAGCACCAGCGGCTTTAAGTTTTTCGCAAGCTTCTTTGACTGCTGGAATTTCTCCGGAAATGACAGTCTGTTCTGGAGTATTTTCATTTGCAGGAACCACAATACCGGAAGTAACAGATTTGAGAACCTCAGAGATTTTTTCTTTATCAAGCCCTATTATGGCAGCCATGGTTCCGGGTTTACTTTTACCTGCAGCAGCCATCAATGCACCCCTCTGGGCCACCGCTTTTAGAGCATCTTCGAATGATAGTACCTTTGCCCCATAAAGGGCACTGTATTCTCCAAGAGAATGCCCTGCAGTAAAAACAGGAGTAATCCCTTTCTCGCCAAGAATATCGGTGATTGCTGCTTCGACAGTAAACAGGGCAGGCTGGGTGTTCTGGGTAGCTGTCAACTCCTCCAGTGGACCATTGAAAATAAGTGAGCTGAGATTGCGCCCAAGAATCTGGTCAGCAAGATTGAAACGATCTCTGGCAACCTGAAAAGAATCATAGAGGTCTTTTCCCATGCCAACTGACTGAGATCCCTGCCCGGGATATAAAAACGTGTATTTCATATTTACTCCGCTTATTGAAACGTTTTAAAAACGAATAACAGCACTACCAGCCACTAATCCACCACCCAATGCGGTGATAAGAACCTTGGTTCCTTCTGTAATATTTCCCTGGTTCCACACCTCCTCCAGTGCAATAGGTATGGAGGCAGAAGAGGTATTGCCATATCGTTCGAGATTAGAAACAACTTTTCTGGATGGAATATTCAGGCTCTGAGCGACAGCCTGAATAATGCGGATATTAGCCTGATGCGGTATGAGCAAATCCACATCATCCAGTTTCAGACCTGCTGCATGTAAAGCTTTGTTGGATGCTTCAGCCATATTTCGTACAGCATGTTTGAAAACTTCGTTTCCTTTCATTCGCATAGTACGTTTTTCACCCCATGAGGGAAGCTCAAGTATATCTCCCTGAGAGCCATCGCTGACCAGGTAACTGGAAATGATCCCTTTGTCCTGCTGAGTTGTTCCCTGCAATACTACAGCACCGGCCCCATCACCAAATAAAATACAGGTGGAACGGTCCTTCCAATCCAGAGTTCTGGAGATTAATTCAGTACCTACTACCAGGACATTTTTTCCTTGTCCGGAAAGGATCATTCCATTAGCTACGGTCAAGGCATAAACAAATCCTGCACAGGCCGCGCTAATGTCAAATGCGAATGCATTTTTACACCCTAGTAAAGATTGAATTTTGCAGGCAGTGGAAGGGAAAAATGAATCTGGAGTGAAAGTGGCACATATTATTCCGTGAATATCATCTGGACTCATTCCCGCTCTTTCCAAGGCTTTCCTGGCAGCTTTGGTACCTAACTCAGATGCACTGATCTGCTGATCCAAAGGTGCAATGTGTCTGCATTTAATACCGGTCCTTTGAACGATCCATTCATCCGAAGTATCTACTATCATTTCCAAGTCTTTATTGGTCATGATATTGTCGGGGACGAAAGTACCGATAGAAACAATTTGCGCACGTTTGAAATTTGTCACAATTTTATTCACCTTTCGGTCGCGCTGCTTTTGACCATACGGCTTCAAGTTGAACAGCCTTGACTGTAGTAATTATTGCATGGGCAATAGCACGCGATGAAGAGCCGCCATGAGCTTTTAGCACGGTACCCTTAATCCCCAGAAACGGTGCAGCACCATAGTTTTCAGGATCAAATGCAGCCATATGGTTCTTAACAATTTCAGATTTCTTACCTAACATAGATTTCACCAGAATATGAAAACTTTCACAAGTTTTCAGCAGAACATTCCCTGTAAAGCCATCACAGACCACCACATCTGCTTCCCCAGCCAATAAATCATTTCCCTCGACAAAACCGATATAATCGAGGCATTTTTTTTTCAATATCTCACCGGCATCACAAATTACCCGTGTGCCTTTAATCGGTTCTGTTCCAATATTGAGCAGTGCAACAGCAGCAGATTCCTTCTGAAGATAACGCTTTACATAATTATGCCCTAAAAGGGCAAATGAAACCAGATGTTCGGTTCTACAATTAAGATTTGCACCCACATCCAGCAACAATACCGGTTTTTGCTTCACAGTGGGTAGAAATGCAGCCAGAGCAGGACGTACAGCGCCTTCAGATCGGCCCAGAATAAATAATGCTGCCCCCATTAAAACTGCTGTGTCCCCAGCACTGACAGAGGCATCAACAATACCCTCTTTCTGTAAGCTAATACATCGAACTGCAGCAGAATCGGCCTTTTTTCTCCAGACACGTGCCCGCTGTTCCTGAGAAGATATTGTATCTGAACAATGAACAATCTCAAAGTTTCCTGCAGTATTCTTACTGTCTGTCTGAGCAAGTATTTCTTCTATAGTATTTCGATCACCACATAACCAGGCTTTAAAAGGGATCTTACAGAGCTTACGAGCTTCCAGTAAACCTGTAATGAGAACTTTTGAACCATAATCACCACTTTCAACATCAACAGCCAGGCGGATTTCTTCCATACTATGAAAACTGTTTTATATTACCTTGATTATTCGGGCTGTTTAACCTCAACACCAGCATAATAGCCACAATTGTTACAGACCCTGTGAGCAGTTTTTGGCTGTTTGCAATGCGAACAAATGGCTGGCTTAGATGGTTTAAGTGCCAAATGACTTCGACGTTTGTCACGTCGGGCACTGGTATGATGTTTCTTTGGTACTGCCATGTAACCTCCCTTAAAAATTTTTAATTTCTTATTTTTTTAATTTTTTCAATGCATCCCATCGCGGATCAATTGTTTTGTTCTCCAGAAGCTTTTCATCATTCCCCAAAGAAACATTTTTTAATCCATTAATGTCGATTCCTTCGCAAGATTCAGAACATAGAGGTTTCAAGGGAACAGAAAGCATAATCTCATCAAAGAAAGCCGGACTGATATCAATCTGTTCATGACGATTGTCATAGTAAAAATCAACACCGTCAGAATCGCTCTGCACACTGCAACTAGCGATCCTTTCTTTAATTATTAAGCTGAAATCGCTGTTAACCGTCCAAGGAAAATCATTCAAACATCTTGAACACTGCAGTTCAAATATTCCCTTGAAAGTAACATGGACATAGGCATTGGCCTCCATCCGATCGATTTCTGCATTATAAGAGATTTCTTCTAAGAAAGTAGGCAGATCAGCTTTGACAGATTCAAGATTGGTTGTACCAGTCAAAGTGGAATGGCCTTCAGGAACAATTTGCATATTTATTATCATAGCCATCACCTCAGGAAAACAGGTTCAAACTTACGCAAAACTGAATTATTTCGAATAAGTTATCTTAGAATTACCTGTTTTTTCTTTATCTGCACACTTTTTAAGCACTACAAAATAATTCCTCTTTCAGACTATATCAAGATTGTCTTCCAACTAAAGAATCAATAAAGCAAGTATCGATAGAAATTAGTAGATTCAATTCTTCAAGGCAGAGACTAAATCACTTGCAGTTTTAAATTTCTGATAAGCCTGTTTTGCTTTTTTACGCACCAGCCGTTCCCTTGATAATTCCTGATGAGGATCCTCAGAACTGTAGTAATTTCGGTAAGTTTGCGCTGCCTCTACCAGTAATTGAAGAGCAGAATCCACCTCCTGGCGGGCATTGGGTAAAAAAGAGTCAGAAAATTGAATATTCTGATAATCTTCTTTCAACTTTTCTACTTTCTTCCTACATTCAATAGCTCTGCCAATCAGGGCATTCACTTCCAGTGCTTCATCTTGAAAATTTGCATTAATCATAGAAGAAGCAAGCTCGGTACCGGTTGATATAATAGGGTTGAACAGCGCTATCATTCCTATTTCTTTCTCTTTATTTTTCAAGGATTTTTGCTGCTCCAGAATTTTTTCTTCAGCCAGACGGTTTTCCGCCTCCAAACGCTTCATTTCCTGCATTTTATGATTATTCTGACCGACATTCACATAATGAATGACTCCCCAGACATTGCCTGCCAGCATCAGAGTTGCCAAAAAGTATGAAAGACTCAATCTGGTGGTACCATGTGCATTAATTGCAATCATGTATGCCAGTAACGTCATGGAACAAGCAATACCTAACAGTAAAATTTCAATACTCATCTTCATTCCTTTTCCGTATGAGAACTGATTCAATTTTAGTCGGATTAGCTAATATAATATAGAAATCCCACCCATCAATCACAAATCTATCTCCTGTTTTGGGAATCTTACCAATATAATTAGTAAGCAAACCATTCAGGGTTCTGGCTTCGATATCGGAGTTTTTCAGTTCTTCAGGCAACCAGGCCTGAATTTGTCCGATGTCCTGAGCACCGGAAAACATCATGGTTTTAATGTCTGCATTCCGCTGGGGTTGTGCTGTCAGCGGAAAAACAACTTCCAGAAATTTATTCATACCCGTTGAAAGAGCAAAAACACCACAGAAACTGCCAAATTCATCTAACACACACGCCTTATCATTGCCCGTATTTAAAAGGAATCTTACCAGTTCTGCGATTTCAACACTTTCCGGAACCCATACCGGTGGTTCTATCACTTTGCTTACAGAAATCTTTCTATCTGCTTTCATTAATTTGGAAAGACTTACCGTTCCAATCACCTGCTCTGGGTACCTGACATCTCTAATCAGCAAAAAGGTCTGTTTCTCCTTTACCATCTTCTCTATAGCTGAAGCTACGATTGTATTCTCAGGAATTATCTGCAAAAGCGAGCGATGAATCATCAGTTTTCTTACCGGCATGACTCCTTCGTTCAGAAGTCCAAGTATTATTTTCTGTTCACCTGATAATATTGCTCCTTTCCGGGCAGATTCCACTATACCTGTCTTCAATTCTTCCAGAGTAATAAACGGACTGGGTTTTCGCAGGTGTTGTCTGAAACGACTGAGAAAAAATTGATTTGTGCTTTGAGTTATAGCAAGGACCGGGCTAAGAATATTTTTCAGATGAAACAGATATGGAGAAAAGAGGGGGGCTATCAACTCATTATTTTTTAAAGCAATATTTTTGGGCAGTAATTCACCAAAGATAACTATTATTAAAGTAGCAATTATCAGAGTCAGCAGCGGTGATTGCACCCCCGTAATCCTATTAACTAAAGAATACATCAAGCCGGTCAGTGTAATGTTTACAAAAGTGTTACCCAAAAGTATGAGCAGCATTGTCCGCTGCCCATCATGTAATAACTGAAATACGTTGTTAAAGGATTTTTTAGGATTCCCCTCAAAAAAAGACACACGCTCCTTGGGAATAGAAAAAAGCGCAGTTTCAGATGCAGAAAAAAAGGCTGAAACTCCTAAAAAAATGATGGTAACTAATATCAATAAAGTCAAGACCATGAAATGACTGATGTTTTCTCAAAGATCTGAAAAAAAATGATAAAAAGGTATCCCGGATTTTCTGCAAATCCAAACAATAGATACCTTTGTTTTCTCAGCTTTTAGAATGGAAGATCCTCATCCACTACAGTAGCACCACTATTAGGTTCTACAGGAGCGATGTCAAATCCAGGAATATTCTGATCCATCATAGATGGCCCTAAATCATTAGCAGAGGAATTACTGCTGCCAAGAAACTGAACCTGATTGGCTATGATTTCGGTGCGATACTTTTTAACCCCATCACGATCATCCCACGATCGGGTAGCAATCCGCCCTTCGACATAGGCACTGCGTCCTTTCTTAAGGTACTGATTAACCAACTCTGCAAGTTTGCCCCAAACCACTATATTATGCCATTCCGTACGATCCTGTCGCTGACCATTTTTATCATTCCATCTTTCGGTTGTAGCCAGAGGAAATGTAGCAACTGCCTGACCACCCGGGGTATATCGCAGCTCTGGATCCTTACCCAAATTTCCTATCAGAATAACTTTATTAATCCCCATAGTACCCTCCTTTAAAAATAATTTTAGTTATGAATATGATCTAGACCTCTAACAAAAGCAAGAAATAAAGACGGTCGGCAATCAAGCCTTCAATGATTATTTTTTGGAAACAAGAATAATTGCTGCAACTGCTGCTGCAACAAGAGTAGAAATTACCGGAATGATTATTTCTGGTCTGACTTTTCTTTTATTGAACGAAGTTTCAAGATATCTCCATAATTGCAGACAAATAGTTGAATCTGTTGAGCTAAAAGCCTCATAGTGCAATCCATCCTTGATTGAGAAACGAACCTGGGCTCGTTTGCCACTTAATGCCATGGATGATTCAATATTCCACACTTCTGGATCACTGATAAGATCGGTACCCCGGATTGTCAAAGGTGGTGCACTTATGAAAACGTCATAGAAATCGATAATCAGCTTTTTGTTAGGCCTGTCATAATACAACCAGTACTCCTGAGGCACAAATGATTTAAACACAATGTCTATACTATATATAATGCGATTTTTCATGATTTGAGGCGGTCCCACGCGTGGAATCGTCTCTAACACTATCTCCTGAAATGCATCTGCTTTAAATGAAAGCATCAAAAACAAGATGACCGTACCAATTTTAAAAAAATTCGATTTCATATTAGTCGCTCAGGAGAAATCGAAACGAATGGAAACTATAAAAGATTACAGTATGACATCAAGAAAAAAAGCTCAATTACCCCTTCCTAGTATACATTAAATTCCAGGTGCATCCAATTAAAAGCTGCGCCAATTAAACCACAAAAAAGTATTTTAGAAGTATTCAGCTTTGTTATCTGAATATCCACCACAAGAAAGATTAAAGATGTCCTTTAACACAGAACTCGCTATCGCTCTTGATACAGCCATCAAGGCTGGAAAAAAACAGCTCGAGTTTCAGCATAAGTGTTTATCTGTTGAGATCAAGCAGGATCATTCACCTGTAACCGAAGTAGACAAATTATGTGAGAATTTTATTCGGGAAAGACTGCTTGGAGCTTTCCCCGATGATGGATTCATGGGTGAGGAAAGCGGAAACTATGAAGGGAACAGCAATCGACGCTGGATTGTTGACCCTTTAGATGGAACAAGACCCTTTATCAGAGGTATTCCAACCCACAGCGTACTCATAGCACTGGAAGAAAACCATGAACCGGTAATCGGAGTAATCCATCTACCAGCCATGAATATTACTTGCTGGGGCGCTAAAAACTCAGGGGCATTTCTCAATGGCGAGAAAATCTCTGTCTCCAAAACCGATTCCCTATATAACGCGATTGGAAGTGCACTTGGCTTTCTGGAAAAAGCAGATCAATTAGAAGGAAAACGGCTTCTCAGCCTCATGAAAAGTTGGAATTATAATTATGGTTTCATGGATGCCTACTCATATGTAGCCATAGCCAGCGGCAAACTTGATCTCTGTGTAAATCTCCTGGATAAAGCATGGGACTGCACTGCAGCAGCCTGTATCATAACAGAAGCTGGAGGAGAATACTCAGACATCTCCGGGATACGATCTACTCATAATGGAAATATTGTCATGTCTAACGGCATTCTGCATGAACAGATAATTTCAGCTCTTAATTCATGAATGTTCAGATAATAAAAAACAGCTCTAACTGGAGTGCATGACGTATTTTATCCGTTAAATCAGTAGGGTCTAAATTGCCCGATTGTCTTTTTCCCTTAACCTCAACAGACAATATTACAATACCCTTTTCGAATTTATTTGTTATTCAGTATACTATTAGCATATCACACTTACGGAGGACTCCTTGTCAACATCATCGGCAAGACGATCAGAACAGGCAGGTATCTTTCATTTCCTCAGAGAAATGGGCTCTGCACTTATAATGGCCCTTATTGCCATCGTTTACGTAATTCAAGCATTCAAGATTCCAACCGGATCAATGGAAAACAGCCTTCTGGTAGGAGATTTCCTTCTGGGTCTTAAATTCATGTATGGAGCTCCAATCTTACCATTCTCTCATGAACTGGGAATAAACCAGAGGTTTCCAGCGGTTACAGACCCTAAAACCGGTGACGTGATAATTTTTAAATATCCAGGCTCAGACAAAAAAGACTACATAAAAAGGTGTGTAGCCGGCCCAGGACAGACTGTCGAAATCCACTCACAGAAATTGATCGTAGATGGCAAAGAGATAAAACTGCCTCCTCATGGCAAATACCAGGAGAACGGTGAACTTGAAGATAAAATGATCACTGACTTCAAGCCATTGCGCATTCCGGCAAAAGGCGATGTCATCAGACCTTCAGAATTGGAACTGCGTGAATTTCTTTTCTTCAAGCATCTTGTTCACCAGGAAAACCCCCGGGCTAAAATCTCTGCCCAATACCAGCTATATCTCAATGGAGAATTTGCCAACGATCGGCAGATTCCGTTCAATGGAATCAATGTAACTCTTTCAGATCTGCATGAAAACAAAGTGGTATATCAAAATCCCATCAATGGTAACAAAGAATATTTCAATCTCAACCAAATTGACAATTGGGTTAAAATCAACTACTACCTTCAATACATAAAATCAGCATTTCCATCTGATACTGCAGAATTCCGTTACGTGCTTTTCATGAATGGAAAACCAGTAACCGAGTATAAAGTTAGATATGATAACTATTTCATGATGGGTGACAACAGAGATAATTCACTGGATTCCAGATACTGGGGATATCTTAATCGCAACTTCATCAAAGCAAAAGCCTTTATACTCTATTTTTCTCTGGACAAAGAAACACCATTCTGGCAGTTGCCTCTGAAGATCAGGTGGAACCGTATTGGAAAACTGATCCGTGCCTGGGATGGTCTCAATATCATGCCTTCAAGAATGTAATCTATTCTTGCATATCTGAGCCAGGTCAGGAATTTTTTTAAAATTCCTGACCTTTGCATCACTGAAACCAGCCCTATTTCCTTTGTTTGCTTAACCAGTACAAACCTGCATTGAATATTATATCATGCTTCCCTTCAAATATTTTCAAGACTACTGTATTTGATTTACGTTCAAAAAGCAGTGGCAAACCGACATCAGAAAAAAAACTGTCCTGAAAGGAGGATTCAAGATTATCCGGAATTTTCCTGTATTTATCTATATAGGCCATATCGTATAAAGCTATGCGGTCCTCTTTTTCTGCCAGATCATTAAAAGCCATTATCGAATGTGATGGCAGGACAAAATTATCATTTATACCAGCAGCAATATAAACCGGAACCTTTTTCCCATAAGCTTTTTTCAGGTAACTGCTGACGCTTCTTCTCTGGCACTCCAGAAAACTATCTGAACCTTCGAGTGGTGGCCCCCCGCAAGAATTGCGAATATGAACAGCATAGCTATATCTGCTTTTTCGTAATTCCTGATACCATTTGGCTAAATCATATACTGGTACCCAGGCTGCCGCTCCAGCCCAAATCTGTGGATATTTCCCTACCATAATCAGAGTAACCATGGCACCACCCGAAAAACCCGTTATATACACCCTGTTTGAATCTATTTTGGCATGACTGAATGTATAATTCAAAGCATCGAGAATGTCCTGCAAAGCGAGCTCAGAAGCAGTGGCACTTTTATTTGTGAATGCCCCCGGTAATCAGGATGAATAAGGACCCAATCATTACTACGAGCCCAAATTCCAAATGGGATACTATAATGATGCTGATAGTCGGCGCTCCAACTGTGTAATGCAAGCAGTAAGGGCTTTTTTTTGTCAGAACCGGAATTATAAAATAGCGCCGACTGTAAAGACCCGTCCATAGATGACCGGATTTTAACATGCTTAATCTGAGGCACTGCGGTTTTCCAGGCCGAGTCCTTTGACATTTTCATAACCGGTGATCCAGCAAGCCGGTAAAATGTTTTATAGGATTGCTGATTTATCAATTTTTCAGCATACCCTTCCTCACCGGAGAAAAAAACCAATAAAGAAATAAATGCCAAAGAAACTCTGCTTGATTTATACATAATTTCCCCATGTATGTTGGCTTATTATGGTACCAGAGATTTTAAACCAGGCACCTGCTTTATCGCATATACTATACTGAAAGAGACTATTAATACAATAGCGGCAAACAATGGAATCCCTATCCAGGGATTAAACACTGTGTCAATGGTCTTAAACTGTAACAGATGCCCTTTAAATACGGAAATAACTATTGCGTGGACCAGATAAATACCAGGAATGCAAAGAGCCAGCGAATGAAAAAGGAAGTTCACAATTTTACATTCAATTAAAGCATCCGGCCATCTGATGCTTTTAATTATCAGAAAAATCGGTATAGACATTATTAACACATTTACGCTGTAATATTCATAAAGGACTTCGTTAAAAAGGCCGTCTCTTACCTTAACGGTCAGATAATATGTGCCATATACCGTGAGAACAAAGGCTGCTATAAACAAGAGTACAAGAAAGATCAGCCATCGGCTTTTTACATGTATACTTTTCAAAAGATATCCCAGTATAAAATAGCCAGTGTAGTAAAAAATAGAGCTGGGTGTGGCAATTGACAGATACGTTTCAATACTGAAAAGAGACTCAATAGTGGGCAGAAGAGAGCCAAAAATAAACCATGATAAAAGAAAAAACCGAATGTTTCCTTTAGTTGCATGCTTCAGATATATACCTATAAAAGGAGAGAGAAAATAAAGTCCTATTAGCGAATAAATAAACCACAGATGGTAATAAGCTGGTTCTTTGATAAACAAACGTAGAATATCAATGAAAGAAATCTGTTCTTTATTAACCGATACTCTCCATAAAAAATAGAGTGCGCTCCAGAATAAAAAAGGAACACAAATCCGTTTAAACCGCTTCAGAAGAAAATGTCTGACCGATTCTTTCTGAACCTGCTCCAGAATAAAAGCACCACTTAACATGAAAAATATCGGAATACACCAGCGGTAAAATGAATCGTATAAATTACCTGCCCACCAATAAGTTTCTCTTTTATCATATTGTACCAGATATGGTGCCGAACTGTGAATTATTATGACCCCATAAATTGCAAATATTTTAAGCAGGTCTGCCCAAATTACTCGTCTGGCATGTGCCATATACAATAACCTGATATGGAAAAACGATAATTTTTTTAGTAACTGCCAGATAAACGAAGCAATAATAATTCCGATTGCTTTTTAGAATAAAAGTATCCCCAAAACTGCAGAAATCAGAATTAATAGAATTGCAGAGAGTCTTAAACGGGTAATTCCTAAGAAAATCAGCAGGAAAATAATAAGACCGCCAGTATTGAGTTTAAAGCTGAATGGAGACTCAATCTTTTTAGCCAAAAGGAAACGCCCCACATTTTCTATCCCTAAAGGCGAACAGAAAACTGAAACCTGAGCAAAAAATAAGGCAGCAATAAATATTAATCCGATAGTAGCAGGTCTGATACCTGAAAATATTGCTTTTACTAAGCGGTTTTCGTTAAATTTCTCGAAAAAAGCGGCTGCCATCATTATTAACAAAAATGATGGAAGAAAGACTCCGAGTGTTGCACAAATCGAACCAGAAATTCCTGCAACCCGAAAACCAACATAGGTCGCTGCATTTATTCCAATTGGTCCGGGTGTCATTTGTGAAATCGAGACTATATCTGCAAACTCTTTTGGATCTAGCCATCCTGCATTTTGCATCTCCATCTGTATAAGAGGAATCATCGCATATCCCCCTCCGAATGTAAAAAGTCCGATTTTAAAGAATACCAGAAATAAAGAAATAAAAATCATTTTTTCCCCTTCCAGAATAGAGCTAATCCAGTTAAAGCTGAAAAAAGAAGCACAACAATCGGATGGATCTCAAAGAGCGCTATCAGTAAAAAAGAAAATACTGCAATCAACAAATCAGATCTGCAATTAATCACAGATCTGGCCAGTCTTATGGCAGTAAAAAGAATTAAGGCTGTTATGCCAGCTCTGACTCCACTGAATGCATTCTGGACAACTGAAACTGATCTATACTGATTAAAAAAAACAGCTATCATGAGTATAATAAAAAATGAAGGCAAAATCATGCCTGCAGCAGCTACACATGCGCCTTTAACTTTCCCTACTTTATAGCCAACAAACAAAGAAGCATTAATGGCAATCACCCCTGGCATAGATTGAGAAACTGCTAAAATATTTACAATTTCCTCTTTGGAAACCCACCCTTTACGCCCCACAAACTCCTGTTCAATCAGAGGAAGCATCGCATAACCACCTCCAATGGTAAAGGTACCGATCTTTAAAAAACTGCAAAACATGTCGAAGAGCATTTTCCACTTCTCAGACATCTTATCGATTCTCCTCCCGGTTTCTTAGTTAACAGTTAATTTCAACCTAATTCTGACGGTTGTCACTACCATTCAATTTCAATTTCGGCATAAGGTATAAAAATACGATTTGCTCAGTGTTGCAAAACTCATATAGCAGATCTTTAGTGGTACTAAAATTGTAGTTAATACCTGAAATAAAATACACTGATCCGGAGCTGCCTTAAGGTGTTGCTTAGCTATATTATTATTTCAACCATGTCGATCAGTTTTCTTGCATGGACAGGAGCATTCTGTTATTTACTTAAGAGTATCATGGTTGAAAAAATTCTTCCGTTTTTAATCTCCTTTGCTGCCGGGACTCTAATGGGAGGTGCATTTTTGCATCTTCTTGTGGAATCACTGATTGAAAATGGTATCCGAATAGATATTTTCATCTGGCTGTTAACTGGCTTTTCGCTTTTTTTTCTCACAGAACAAATCCTTAACTGGCATCATCATCACCTTCCTCTTAAATCAAAGAAAAAACCGGTTACTTATATGATTCTCATAGCTGATGGACTCCACAATTTTATAGGTGGTTTAGCCATAGGCGGATCTTTTCTTATAGATATCAGAACCGGGTTGACTACAGCAATAATCGAAGCCGTTCATGAAATTCCTCAGGAGTTGGGAGATTTGGGAATTCTGCTCTATGGAGGATGGAAAAAGCCCAAAGCGTTGTTAGCCAATTTTCTTTCTGCACTAACTATCATTCCTGGGGGTATTCTAAGCTTCTATTCTTCAGAATCTTTTAACACTGGGATTTTACTTCCTTTTGCTGGAGGCAACTTTCTGTATATAGCTGCTTCGGATTTGATACCTGAAATTAAAGGGAGTCAAAATCTTATGAAAAATCTCCTGCTTTTTACTGCCTTTATTAGTGGAGTTTTTTTTATATTGGTGCTAAAAATGTTGGAATAATCAAAGCAGGAATATAGAAGACAATGAAAGTAGTAATTGCAGGAGGAGGTGCTGCCGGTTTTTTTGCTGCAATTAGCTGCAAAGAGCAAAACCCCCTTGCAGAGGTAATGATTCTGGAAAGCAGCAGTCACCTTCTTGAAAAAGTGTTACTCTCAGGGGGGAAAAGATGCAACCTCACAAATGCGCAACCTAATCTGCAGCAATTCTGCAGCAATTATCCCCGTGGAGGAAAAGAACTCATATCAATTTTCCACCGATTTAGTCCTGAAGACACTATTAAATGGTTTAATTCAAGAGGTGTACCTTTAAAACAAGAGCCAGATGGCAGAATGTTTCCTCAATCAAATCGCTCACATACGATTGTCGATTGCCTTCTGGACCAGGCCCGTATGGCAGGTGTCAACATTTTGTTAAATCATGGTCTCCTTAGAGCTGCGAAAATTGAAAGGACAAATGAATTTGAGCTTACCTTAACAGATCAGAGCAAGATCAAATGCAACTGTCTTATAATCGCTACTGGCGGCACACCAGGCTCAAGTGGTATAACTACTGCCCGGTCTTTGGGACATACAATAAACAATCAGATTCCCTCACTATTTGCATTCGTAATTAATGACCCCATAATCAAGAATCTGCCGGGAATAACAATACCAGACGTAATTGTATCAATTGCATCAACAAAATACCAGGAACGTGGAGCTGTTCTTATCACCCATAACGGTCTGAGCGGTCCTGCCGTACTACGGTTATCTTCATTTGCCGCCAGGGAACTATATGATCGGGCATACAATTTTACCTGCATTATCAACTGGCTGCCAGGGTTAAAAACAGATGAAGTTCTGAAAAGGATAATTTCGATGAGGAAGAGTGCTGCTCCAAGAAAAATTTGCGCGCTCTCCCCCTTTGAACTACCCTCACGATTGTGGCAATCATTAGCTGAAGCTGCCGGATGTGAGCAGTATCTACTCTGGGCAAATCTCTCTAGAAAACAAGCAAATAGTTTTGCCGAATTACTGTATAGATGTAAGTTTGAGGTTATCGGTAAAGATACAAACCGCAGCGAGTTTGTGACCTGTGGAGGTGTAAAATTATCTGAAATAAATTTCCAGACAATGGAAAGCAGAATCTGTCCAGGTTTATTTTTTGCAGGTGAAGTGCTTGACATTGATGGTGTCACCGGCGGTTTCAATCTTCAAGCCGCATGGAGCACCGGATATGTGGCTGGAATATCTGCTGCTAACCCTAAAAATACCTGAAAAACCTACTCCACTACTATCTCAATAGGCATATCCCGGATCTTTTCAAATATCTTTTTTTTCCGGTATAATGCCCACCAATCATATAAAAAAATCTGAATCGGCCGCCACATGGCTACCCATCCGATTATGCTGAGTCCTTCAAGAACAACTGCACGCAAATGATTATGAAAAGCCAGAGAAACTACTGCACCAGTTCCTATACAGACAATAAGAAACAGAAAGCCCAGTAACAGCGAAATTTTCCCTTCGTTTAATAAAGATCTGATCGCTCTGGAAGCCATCATTGCTTGAAATTGAAAGAAATTCTCGATAGCAGGGATCAATACATGTGAAGCTTCCTTATTATGCTCCTCTGAGAGGAAAAAAACCAGTTTTAATTTACTTTTTAATGGAAAGGCCTCTACCGAATTGACAATATAACGTTCAGCATCATCATTTATGTCCTTCTTATGAAATGGTGAAGGATCAAATGTCTCAAAGAATTGATCCAAATTGGTCAGTCGCAGCTCCAATAAATAATAGCCGTTCTCTTTGCGAAAACTTGATTCGAAATTGGATTTATCCCTGTTCTTCATCATTTCCTCAATTTTCTGCAAAAAAGTTCCTGATATTTATTATACGGTCTTATTCTCGATTTTTCATTCAGTTACAAAAGCTGGAAACTGTTCCATTCCATTTTGATGCTTAATGTATTATAAGTGTTTTTCAGGATTTATTTTACCAGAAAAGTCCAATGATTCAGACCTGACTTACTATGATAAAAGCAGCTCTGTTTTTGTAAAAATAATCGAAAAAGGAGATTCATCTCATGCAGAATGGAAATCATACTCAATCTCTGGTTTTAATCAAACCTGATGCACTTAAAAATTCCGCAACTGGTTATATATTCAGCATATTGTCCGAATTTAACACCGGATTATATTTCGCAGGTATGAAAGTTGTAAATGTCACAGAGATGCTTGCTGCAGAGCATTATGCAGAACACAAGGAAAAAGCTTTTTATCCATCATTGCTTGAATACATTACCGGTAAAACCCATTTCCCTGAACAACCTCAAAAGCAAAAAGTCATCGCCATCGTTTATCAGGGGCCAAATGCAGTGCAGAAGATTCGCGATCTGGCTGGTCCCACAAACCCAAACAATGCCAGAGAGCAAAAACCAGGTTGTATTCGTTCACTGGGAGCAGTGGTGCCAGTTAAAAATGCTGAAGGTGCAGTGATTGATCAGAGGATAGATAATCTGATTCATGCATCAGCTACAGATTGCGAAGCTGAGCGGGAGATTAAATTGTGGTTTAAGCCAAATGAAATTCCCACCGCCCTCAAATCATTTCAAACCCAAATTTCAGAACGATCCTTCTATTTAAAGGATGGAAAGTTGATTACAGAATACAATTCTGGCAGCACCCCTATAATAGCAGCTGGGGACATTGTCTGGAAATCGGATCTGGATATTCTTGATCAATTAATCAGTGGACAGACCCCTTCCGGCACACTGGAATTAGTGGCTGCAAAATATCTTTTAAACCGCGAGTAGTAAGGTAATTGGGTTTTGCAGATATGTTGCAGGAACAACAATAGCTATGTTGCGCCTGCAACAATCAGTTCTTTAAGATTGTCTCATTTTTTCACAAAAAGCCACTTATCATTTCTGGAATGATATTCGCTTACTTTCCCTGGCAGAAAAGCTTCGCAATATAAAAGGAGTTTCAGATGAGCAAAAAATATTCAAATAAAAACATGACTATTGCAGGTATTATCACTTTTCTTCTTTTCCTTGCCACCTCCTGCAGTAAAAACGAATCCTCCAATTCACAGAATAATACCTCATCTGTTAAAACCATTTCCTCCATGGAAGAACTGAACCAGCTTATAAATGATAATGAGTCTAAAATGCTGGTGTTTGATCTCTACGCAAACTGGTGTATACCATGTAAGATTCTCTCTCCAATTTTCAATTCACTCTCAGAAGATTATAACGATCAGGCTATTTTTTTAAAAGTTGATATTGATAAAAACCCAGATATAGCAGCAGCATTTGGAGTACGAGGTATCCCATATGTTGTTTTTATCAGAAACAAAAAAGCGATTTACGCGCTTTCAGGGGTTAATCCTAAAGAGAGCTATGAAAATGTGCTTAACAGTTGCGGTATGGCTGAATCTGCAGATGCATGTGCCCAACTTCTGAAGCCAAGCCATTCAGACGGATGAAAGCAGAACAAAAAACTCAGTCAGATATAATTCGCTTTATAGGCAGTTTTCAGTAGTGTCCGGTTAATCAAACAAAGGATACTTCATAAAGCGGCTAAAGCATACAGATAAGTTCCAAGTCTTAAGCAGCAAATCCTAATAACCAAGCATTCAAATTCCAAACCAGAAAAGAACAGAAATGGAAGTCCCACCCTGTTTCGGATTTCCATTCCTACTCCTGTTCCTGTTAATTTTGGCATTGTAATTTGGAATTTTGGATTGTGATTTGTGATTTTCAGGGAATACAGTGATCTTTAGTAAAATTAAACAAAAACTACTGGGCAGATTTATATCGCTTCATTATCTGATTTTGACCATCTTGCATATTCCATTCATATCAATTATCTTACAGTAAATCAGTGTAAAATCAGGTTTTATTGTTGAATCAGATGACTTGTCAAAGCCTCAATCAGATAATCCAATATCTGCATTATTCCCTGCCTGGAGCTATTATCCATGTCTATCGTGTCCAAAAACAGCTTCACTCCAAGTCAGCATATAACTGAATCAATTGTTTATAGCGATCAGCCTGAACTTCAAAATCCAGTTTTTGAAAGTCTGGTAAGATCATCACATTATCTGTTCTGGCAATCTGACCAGGAAGGCAGGTTTACCCGGCTTAACCCTGCATGGGAAAAGGCCTTGGGTTATCCATTAGAGCAGATTTTAGGGAAAACACTGGCAGATTTTCAGTCCAAAGAAATTGCGAAAAGGGATAAAATTCTTTTTTCATCACTTCTTGGTGGAGAAACATTTAATGGTTATGAAACAGAATGTATAAGCAGATCTGGAACCACTGTTTATTTAATAATAGATGCCTCCCCCATAATCAGTGTTGCTGATGGAAAATGTATTGGAACTCAAGGATTAGCCTTTAACTTAACCGAGCGGAAGAAGATAGAGAAATCAGTTAAAAGAAGTGAATCACTTCTTTTACATTCTCAGCAGGTTGCCTCTGTGGGGTACTATATCTTTGACATCTGGACCAGTAGTTGGACCAATTCTCCAATGATTGACATTGTATTTGGAATTGACGAAACTTACAACAAAACAATGGAATCATGGATGGAACTGATTCACCCTGAAGACAGAAAAGAAGTATCTGATCATCTTTATAATCATGTAATAAACAAACATAATCCATTTAACAAAGAATTCCGGATAATCAGGAAAAACGATGGAACGCTTCGATGGGTACATACTATAGGAGAACTGGAATTCAGCGGCAATGGTTCACCAATTAAAATGTTTGGTACTATACAGGATATCACAGAAAGAAAACTAACTGAAATTGCCCTCACTGAGCGTGAAGCACGGCTAAAAAGCATTTTCAGGGCAGCTCCGGTTGGAATCGGTCTGATCATCAATAACCACATTATAGAAGTTAACGAGCGTTTCTGTGAAATGACCGGATATGATCGATGTGAAATCCTGGGACGCAGCACACAGCTTTTCTATCCAAGTGTTATAGAATATAAGCTGGTTGAACAAAACAGTAAAAAACAGATGTCTCAAACCGGTATCGGTACTGTAGAAACACAATGGAAGAAAAAAAACGGTACCGTCATGAATATCCTTTTGTCTTCATCTCCGCTGGATGAGTTCCATCCCCCCAGAGGTATTTCTTTTACTGTACTGGATATCACCGATAATAAAAGAGCCGATGATGCTTTAGCCAGAGAAAAAGAGCGTCTTTCTGTCACTCTCAGAAGTATTGCTGATGGTGTGATTGCAACCGATACTGAAGGCAAGATCGTTTTAATAAATCATGCTGCAGAGCAACTGACCGGATGGAAACAGAGTGAATGTTTTGGCATGCCTCTAAATTCCGTCTTTAATATCATTGATGTAACTTCCCGTAAGCCTTGTCAGAATCCTGTCCAGAAAGTATTGCAAAACAAGAAGACGGAAGAGTTGACAAGCCAAACAATCCTTATCTCAAGAGACGGGCAGGAAAAGCTTATTGAAGACAGTGGCGCCCCTATCAAAGATAAAGATGGATCGATTATCGGAATCGTACTGGTCTTTCGTGATATCACAGAAAAAGAAAGACTATTGGAAGCAATCCAGAATAATCAAAGGTTAGAATCACTGGGAATTCTTGCGGGTGGTATTGCTCATGATTTCAATAACATAATGAGCGGTATCTTTGGATACATCGAGCTTGCGCGTGATGAGTCCAATAATCAGTTGGTAACTCAATATCTCAAAGAAGCATTAAAAGCGATTGGCCGTGTAAAGGGACTCACTCAGCAATTACTCACATTTGCCAAAGGTGGTGAACCTGTACGTAAAACCAGTCCACTCTTTCCATTTGTGTCAGAAACAGCCAGATTCGCACTGAGCGGATCCAATGTTTCATGTATAACCGAATTAACACAACAGATCTGGCCATGTGATTATGATGCCAATCAAATCGGTCAGGTGATCGATAATATTGTGATTAATGCGCAGCAGGCGATGCCATTAGGAGGAACTATTTTTATTTCTGCAAAGAATGTAACTATTGGAAACAACCATCCCATTCTCAGCAAAGGTAACTATGTAAAAGTATCATTCAAAGACAGCGGAATAGGAATTCCTAAAGAAATCCTTCCAAAAATTTTTGATCCCTTTTTTACTACAAAGCAAAAGGGCAGCGGTCTGGGACTGGCAACTTCATACTCCATCATTCATCGCCACAGAGGAAATATTGAAGTGCAATCTGAACCAGGCAAAGGCAGTATATTTCACATCTTTTTACCAGCCTCCGAAAATGCCCTCTCTATCAGTAGCTCTACTAATACGATCTCTCATCAGGGAAACGGCCGAATACTACTGGTGGATGATGAGGACATCATATTAAAAACTGTCAAGGCGATGCTTGAATCAATGAAATACAGTGTGGTTTGCGAATGTGAAGGAAGTGCAGCACTGAAACTATTTAAAAACGAATTGAAATGCAACCCATTCTCAGCCATCATTGTCGATCTGACCATTCCTGCAGGTATGGGAGGTAAAGAATTAGTCAAAGAGATCAGGAAAACAGATGCAGAAATACCGGTTTTTGTATCCAGCGGTTATGCTGAAGATCCAATTATGGCAGATCCAGAAAAATATGGATTTACCGGCAGCCTGAGCAAGCCATTCAGAAAATCTGATTTAATGGAATTGCTTGATAAACACCTTCCTGCAAAATAGCACAGGTCATTATTTTTATCCCCTGTTTTTAACTACCGTACTGCCCGTTTTCATCACTATCCGATTTTGGTTGTATTTTCTTTTTCCTGATTATAAGCTATTTACCATGATAAGTATAATTACCTGCTCGCAGAAAGAATTGTCCTGGGATATACATCAACGGAATGTCCAGAAGACAGCTGGTAGCGAAATCGAATACATTAGAATTGACAATAGAAGCCACCGGTACAACCTGTGCAGCGCTTACAATGAGGGTGTAAGAAGAGCTGCTGGAGATATACTGGTGTTTATGCATGAAGATGTTTTTTTTGTTGAAGGTGGATGGGCTCAGAAGTTAACAGAGAAATTCAGTGAAGAATCTTTGGGACTGATTGGAGTTGCAGGAACTCAATACCTTTTTGCAGACAATCCTTCCTGGGTCGCTGCTGGCAGACCTTTTGTCAAAGGTCAAGTCATACACGAATTAAATCAGGGATCCAGCTATTTTCTCACAGTCTTTAACTGGCAGAATGAAGATACTCCTGTGGTTGCTGTAGATGGGCTTTTCTTTGCAATCAGAAGAAGCCTCTTCGAGCGGATCCGATTTGATGATGTTACTTTTGATGGTTTCCATTTTTATGATATAGATATTTGTATGCAAGTCGCGAAGTCTCACCTTCTCAAAGTCACTACTGATATTCTAGTGAAACATCTCTCGGGAGGATCATTCAACCAGAGTTGGAAAATGTATGCTTCACGTTTTATAAAAAAATACTATTCAGTTCTACCGGTTTGCTGCACATCGACTACTCCGGATCTTTCCAGAAGGATTCCCTTTGAGAATTTTGATCTTAAGGGCAAAGCTCCTCAAGTCACCATCTGCTGATAAATCATGATAGCTGTTTAAATCCCTGTATAAAACCCTTTTCACATAGATAATCCACTCACTCTTATAATTTAGTTCCATACGTTTCGCAGGCATGTTTAAAAACGGAATGTCTGTTTCAAAATCAAACAACGTTTTGCAACTATTAAAGTAACTGAACATTGATTTGATTCACATCCCTATCAAGAAACCTTAGGCATACTTTTTGCTTTGAGCTGAAGCCATCTATTTTGAATGAAATAACTGTTTTTCAACCACAAATTTAAATACGGAGGTTTTTATGAATGTAAAACCACTTGAGGACCGGATAATTCTCAAACCCATGGAAGCAGAAGAGAAAACTGCCGGTGGAATTATTATTCCCGATAACGCAAAAGAAAAGCCACAAAAAGGTGAGGTAATCGCAGTAGGGCCGGGTAAGGTCACCGATAAGGGACAGAAAATTGAAGTTTCTTTGAAAAAAGGTGACAAAGTTCTTTACGGAAAATATTCCGGTACAGAAGTTACTATTGATGGTGAGGATTACCTTATTGTTCGTGAAAGTGACATTCTGGCAATCATATAATTTTTCACCAAAACTCAGAAATTAACTTGCAATAATAATTAGAAAAGGAGATCTGCTTTATGGCAGCTAAAATTCTTGCTTTTGATACTTCTGCTCGTGAAAAGCTCCTAAAAGGGGTTGATGCTCTTGCAAATGCTGTCAAGGTCACTTTAGGACCCCGAGGCCGCAATGTAGTTATTGAAAAGAGCTGGGGTTCTCCGGTTGTAACAAAAGATGGTGTAACCGTCGCCAAGGAAGTTGAACTTGAAGACAAGTTTGAAAACATGGGTGCAAAAATGGTCAAAGAGGTTGCCTCTAAGACTTCCGATGTTGCCGGAGACGGTACTACAACTGCTACTGTTCTGGCACAGATTATTTCCCATCTGGGAATTAAAAACGTCACCTCTGGTGCTGATCCCATGGCAATTAAAAGAGGTATGGACAAGGCGGTAAAGGCTATTATTGATCAACTGAAAAAAGATTCCCGTCCTGTTTCAGGCAAAAAAGAAATTGCTCAGGTCGGAGCGATTTCTGCTAATAATGATGCCACAATAGGTGATCTGCTTGCAGATGCAATGGAAAAAGTTGGTAAGGATGGAGTGATCACAGTTGAAGAGGCAAAAAGCATGGAGACTACTCTCGATGTAGTGGAAGGAATGCAATTTGACCGTGGATATCTCTCACCTTACTTTGTCACCAATCCCGACAATATGGAATGTGTTCTTGAAGAACCATTGATTCTGATCCATGATAAAAAAATCAGCGCCATGAAAGATTTACTGCCATTACTGGAAAAAGTAGTGCAGATGGGCAAAAGCTTTCTAATAATTGCAGAGGACGTGGATGGTGAAGCACTTGCGACTCTGGTAGTAAATAAACTCCGTGGTACTCTTAAGATCGCTGCCATTAAAGCACCTGGGTTTGGCGACCGAAGAAAAGCAATGCTTGAGGATATTGCAGTACTTACCGGTGGAATTGTCATTTCAGAAGAAGCTGGTTTCAAACTTGAAAATACCACTATCGATTCACTGGGTAAAGCCAAACGGGTCGTTATCGACAAAGAGAACAGCACTATCATCGAAGGAGCCGGGAACGCCCAGGACATCAAAGGCCGCATCAACCAGATTCGTAAACAAATTGAGGAAACCACTTCCGATTATGATCGTGAAAAACTTCAGGAACGTTTGGCTAAATTGGCTGGTGGAGTTGCAGTTCTGAAAATTGGTGCTGCAACCGAAACTGAAATGAAAGAAAAGAAAGCCAGAGTCGAAGATGCGCTGCATGCTACTAGAGCCGCTGTAGAGGAAGGCGTCGTCCCGGGAGGTGGTGTCGCTTTGATCCGTGCATCTTCCGCACTTGATTCTTTGAATGTTGAAGGAGATGAGAAGATTGGTGTAGATATAATTCGCCGGGCTTGTGAAGAACCTCTGCGGTTGATTGCTTCCAATGCTGGAAAAGAAGCTTCTGTAATAGCCAACGAGGTTAAGAAAAACAAAGGCGCTTATGGTTACAATGCTTATAGCGATTCCTTTGAAGACCTGCTCGCCAGTGGAGTCATTGATCCAACAAAGGTAACACGTACAGCTCTTGAGAATGCCTCCAGTATTGCAAGCCTTATCCTTACCACCGAATGTATCGTCTCAGAGAAGCCAGAAAGCAAAGAAAAAGCTGCTGGCGCTGGTGCTGGTATGCCAGGCGGTATGGGTGAATACTAATCCTGAACTGGTTTCAGTCCTTGTTTCCATGGCAGCTCCTTCACCGGAGCTGCTATTTTTTCGTTTTTTTCTGACATCTCCAATACCAATCAAGTCTCAGATAAAGCAAAATACTAAGGGATGTTGTTTTGCAATGCAGGATTGCTGCAGTTGAGCAAAGTGCATCAGTCTAATCACTATACCGATTGAAAAACATGTCAATTATGAATGTTTAGTTACGTATGAACTTTTCTCACCATCTCTTTCGTTAATTTCTATCATCAATAAAATTTTCTTTCTTTCCATTACGCCATCAAATATCTTACAGAGAATTGTATGTTTGATACTTTCCAATAAAGTATCTTGTAAGTTTTACTTTAAAAAGAGGTTGTGCAGTATGCCTACAGGAGTTGTGAAGTGGTTCAATGAGGCCAAAGGATATGGGTTCATCTCACCTGACGATGGATCTCGTGATGTTTTTGTCCATTTTTCTGCAATCCAGACAAACGGATTCCGGAAACTTGAAGAAGGTCAGAAGGTGCAGTTTGAAGTTGTTGATGGTGCAAAGGGTCCCAATGCTCAGAATGTAATTCCATCGTAGTTCTTCGAACATATATGCAAGTGAGAGACCCGGGGTTTATCCGGGTCTTTTTTTTTGCCGGAGCTTCAGGTTCGTTCTGTTCTTGACCAAGCTGCAGATTTAATTCCACAAAGGAATCTCACAAATCCAAGAAGCAGCGCGATATTCATCATCAGAAAATAATAGATATGGAGAGTAATTCTGAGTGCAATCACTCTATGAAGAAGACCGGTGACCAGAAATATCGAACCAGCAGCAAACAACATACGGTACACATCCTCCTGTGCAGATATCGACAGCATAAAACAGGAAACTGCTGCTGTAACAAAGAAGAAAGGAGAAAACCATCTGCTAACCTTGTGAGAAAGGAAACAGAAAAATGGCCATCCTCTGAAAGGATTAAGAAAATCGATAAGCCAGGAAAATGCCTGAAAATTTCCTGCACCAATGCGGATTCTTCTGTGAAACTCGGAAACAATATTACCCGTGGTATCTTCAACTGACCTGGCCAGAGGTTCGTAAATAACCCTGTATTTTTGACGAATTATACCCATTGGTATCAATACATCATCATTAGAATAAGAATTGGGGGGAATAGGTTTGAACAGGGATTTGCGAATAGCATAGAAACCCCCGAAAGCCGATATAGTACTGTGAAGCATTCCCTCCATGTATTTCTGTTTCGATTCAAATTTACGGTATATGCTCTCACCGAACTGATCATCAT
>JAAYPC010000207.1 GCA_012519985.1 Fibrobacter sp. | reverse complement strand
TGACACCGCGTTTAAAAAAAATCTGCCCTATTGTGAAGATCATGAACTGGCTGCCAGACTGTTAAAAAAAGGGAAAGTGGTATTTCTGTCTGATGTAAAAGTGACCCATCTTCCCAGGAAAGTTAAACTGATCAGGTACATTCTACAAGCTCCCAAAAGAATCAGGAGCTTATTGAAAGCTGATCTTTATTTCTACACCAGACATCCGGATCAGTACCGTTTCTTTCGCCATGCAGATAATTTCCGGGGCACCTGTTTATCGGTACTGTTCAAAAATGTTTACAAGACTTTTAAGCGACGTGACCTCAGAAGAATAACAGCCAATCCTTTGCAATCGATTGCACTGCTGGTAGCCTCTTTGATAGAACAGCTCTGTGCATGGGTCGTAATAGCAGAACTTCTGTTAATTTACCGCAAGAGTAAGACTGGTAAAAAGGATCGTGTATGAAAATCTGGTTTGCGGCATCGGTAGCTCAATCCTCCTGTGGTGGCGTTAGTCGATCGATGATGCAGTTTGGCCGATATCTCAGGAATGCGGGAATGCAGGTGGAAATAATTTTCGCTTCAAAAAAAGGAGACAATTACCTGAAATTTTCTCTCAGCCTGGCATTAAGATTACTGAAAAATCTGGCTGATCCTCCGGACTGGATTATTGCCCGTTCATCGGACAGCGTTTTTTGTGCTGTACTTATAAGAATATTCTCTTTAAAAACCAGAATTGCACTTCATAATCATGGATGGGAGGAGAAAGTATACCAGACAGAGAAGCGGCTGCCAAAGAGGATAATTACCAATCCGACGGGCTGGAAGGCACAACTTGTGAGATTCCCGTTATTAAAAGCCAATCTGTTTCTGTCGGATATCTGTATTTGCGGCACAATTGAAGAAGCAAGATGGATTGCTGCAAGGTACCGGTCATCAGTTGGAAAGCTGAAGGTAATTCCTAACGGAATTGAGGTACCCCGGAAACCATACTGGCCCCTGCAGGAGAATTTTCCACTTAATTTATTGTCAATAGGGGGCTTTACCTGGAAAAAAAATCTGGAATACAGTCTTCAATTATTCAGGAAAGTATTGGGTGAGAGACATGATTCACGACTGATTCTGGTAGGTACAGGAAAGATAACAGAGGAGAAAAGACAACTGCTGGATTTTCCTGGAAATTCATTGACTATAATAGAAAAAGAATCACCTGAAAACATGTTTCGATGGTATGAAACCTGTCCCTTTCTGATCTCTTCATCCCGTTACGAGGGAGGAAGGGCATTTGGGATACTTGAGGCTATGGCCAGAGGATGTGTGGTTTTTGCAACCGGTATCCCTTCTACAAAAGAGATTATCAGAGATAAACAGAATGGGATTTTACTTACAGGAACCGGTCCGGAATCGGATGTTTCAGCCATATTGAAATTGTATGAGAATATTGAGCAGATAAAGAGGATTGGAGTGTCTGCCTGGAAATATGCTAAAAGAAACAGAATCGAACGTCAGGTAAAGAGAATGGCAAGAGTGTTACAGGAGTAGGAATGGAAAATCCGAAACTCGAAACAGGAACAGGAGTAGGAATGGAAAATGCGAAATCCGAAACAGGAACAGGAGTAGGAGTATGAAAATTCGAAACCGGATAGGGATTTCTGTTCTTTTCTTGTTTGGATGATTGGTTATAAGTGTGATTGCAACAGACACCGTCATTTCCATGGGAATTGATCAGCAAGGCCGATTTTTATTTTTACCAAGACAAAATTTCAATACTATCAGGCCTTTTATCAATACCACCAAGCAATTTTTTTTACCTCATCAGGCCAATTATTAATCCAACCAGCCCATTTTTTCAATTCCACCAAGAAAAATTATCAATGCCACCAGACCGAATTGCAAATCTATCAGGGAAAAAATTCAATACCATCAGATATTTTATCAATATTACCAAGTAATTTTTATAGCTCTATCAGACCAATTTTTAATTCCACCAGTCCATTTTTTCAATTCCACCAAGAAAAATTATCAATGCCACCAGGCCGAATTGCAAATCTATCAGGGAAAAAATTCAATACCATCAGGCCTTTTATTAATGTTACCAAGTAATTTTTATAGCCCTATCAGGCCAATTATTACTTCCACCAGCTCATTTTATCAATCCCACCAAACAAAAAATTCAATACCATCAGGCCAATTATTACTTCCACCAACTCATTTTTTCAATGCCACCAAGCAAAATATCAAGTTTATCAGGTAATTTTTTGATTCAGGAGGCATTAGCCTACTATATTGAATGGAAAGAGAATGATTTTTCTCTCTGCAGGCTTTTGTAGTTGTCTGATACGGATGGTGTATGGTGGAAGAGTGCTTTGTTGTAGTATTTTTTTGCTGCTTTATAGTGATTTTCTGACAAGCTCACACCCGATATTTAAGAGCCGGATACCCGGCTCTTTTCAAAGGAGTCACCAATGCAAACAGGTATTTACGCACCAATCACTTCTGTACCTTTTTTACTATTTTCTCAGGCTTCTTTTCCGAGATTTTTATTTCGCTTCTTTCTCATCCACTGAGAACCCGGAAGAAGGCGTGGAGAATCTATTCAGGCCAGTATCTCAGGGATCGCATCGACCAGCAATGGCTTTAAATGTAAATACCTGGTAGTTTTGCGCTTGTTATCTATATCGGCATAAACTTTCCGGATCTGTTCAGGAGTCAAATCAATCACAGCGGAAACTTCCGTTTCAGGGATATTGTTATTTTTTGCATACATGCAAAGATCAAGTTTGTCATGAGACAACTGGAAATAGAACTCATCCTGGCTTTGTGCAAGAGAGTAGGTGTCGGTTGTCGGTGGTCGGGACCTGATTTCCTGAGGTACTCCCAGATACTCTGCGAGTTGGTAAACCTGTGTTTTATAAAGATGAGCTATAGGCTTTATGTCTGCAGCTCCATCGCCCAGTTTTACAAAAAATCCCTGATCAAATTCCAGTCGATTGGGTGTGCCTGCTACTGCAAAATTGAGCCGGTCAGCATGATAGTATTCCAGCATTTTCCTGACCCGCTGTTTGAAATTAGTTGCTGCAACGATCCCCAGATATGTATTGAGATCAAGTCGTTTTCTGATCTGTTTGCCATCGGGTGATTGAGCGACAATGGAGAAAATGGAGTATCCGCTTTTCTCCATGATATTGGGCAGTACGATTTTAGATTTCCATTCTTCAGTGTAATCTGGTATGACATTGCGAACAGTCTGGGCATAGCGGCTATAGAAACCTAAAGCTTTGAGAATACCGGTTATGTCCTCATGCTGGCTCTGGACACCAAAGTGAGATGCCAGTAAACCACTTAGATACAGCGTTTCTTCCGCGGAATGTTGCTCTGGCATCTGCAGGGCAAAGACCCGCTCTTTTCCCAGAGCTTTCACAGCCAGAGCCAGAGTTACGCTGCTGTCAATCCCACCGCTTATTCCCACTACCAGTCCTCTACGTTTCAGATCAGTAGAAAGATATGAGTTTATTCTGGTACAGATCTTCTCTGTTTCTTTTTCACAATCCAGATTCAACACCTCTTTTGAAAAAGATGAATTGGAAGTCATTGGTACTCCTTTTCTGTATTTGAGAAAGTGCAATGTCTGACTGGAAACAAGATTGCAAAATGTGAACCCACTAATTGGCAAAAAATCCCCCCATTGCATTGTCCTGTTATTTGTTTACAGCAAGAAACAATGCTGCAAATTTCTGTCCCTAAATCCCCCAAAGGGGGACTTAAAAGCGTCCAAAGCAACATTTTATAAAACCCTAGAGTCAAGTTCACAATTACATTATGCAATCCTAAAGTCCCCCTTCGGGGGATTTAGGGGGCGGGGTTTCAGGGGGCTGTGATTCAGGAGATTGGGAGAATTCGGGGGACTGCGAACTATAGGGCTGTGATTCAGAAAGCTCTGATTCAGGTAATATTCTCAATTTCTCTTTCATTATCTTCCCGGATTCATTTTTGGGAAGTTCTCTATGAAAAGAGTAAAGAGTAGGAATTTTATATGGTGATATCATAGATGAAAGTTCTTTTTTTATCAGGGAGACATCGGGTATGTGCTCGGTTTTAGGGACAATGAAAGCTTTAATTGCTTCTCCTAAAATGGAATCAGGGACCCCGATCACTGCGGCTTCACTGATATGGGGTAAATTTAACAGAGCTTCTTCCACCTCTTTTGCACTGACCCGGTTTCCTCCCACCTTTATCATGTCTTTAGTGCGTCCTACCACATAGATATATCCGTCTTCATCGGTTTTTCCCAGATCACCGGTAAAGTAATAGCCATTTCTTAAAACAGCGGCGCTGCTTTGCGGGTCTTTCCAATAGCCTAACATTATATTGCTTCCCCTGGCGGCGATTTCTCCAATGTGGCCGGCAGGGAGAGCTCTGCCATTTTCATCTGCAATGATAACCTCTACATTGGGTATGGCTTTTCCGATAGAGCCCAGTTTTGTACTGAGCATCTCTGGTTCCAGATAGGTCAGTCTGGGTGCGGCTTCTGTGGTTCCGTACATGACATAAAGCTTTGCAGGAGCAAATACTTCTGCCACCTGAAGCTGAATGGAAGGAGGCATGGAACCACCTGCCTGAGTGACATACCGGAGTGACTCCAGTTTACATTGCCTGATAGTGGATTTGTTAAGAAGAATCATATAAGTGGATGGAACTCCGGCAAACCCGGTTACTTTCATTTTTCTCATGGTCTCAAGGACCAGGTTGGGAAACATGAAACGGTTGTCGATAACTACTGAACCACCGCAATAAAAATGGGTAGTCAAAAGAGAGTTCCCATAAATGTAGTAAAGAGGCAAGACCACCATGATTCTGTCTTCAGGGGTAAGTTTTAAATAATTGGATATGGAAACAGTATTATCACTTAGATTCTGATGACTAAGCATGACTCCTTTGGGATTTCCGGTACTGCCGGAGGTGTAGACAATCGATGCAAGATCGAGGCTGATTGTTGAAACTTCAGGACGCTGTGGTTTCTCTGATTGCAGTATATCCTCCAGTGAATAAGCGGTCCTGGGTGGATAAGCCAGAGAAGTGTCGCTTATCATGAATTTAACTGAGGGAGCATGGGAAATGATGGGAAACAGGGAAGAAAACCGGCTACCGGCAATGATCGCGGAAGATTCTGAATTGTTTAAATAGAAAAGCAGATTATCGGAAGTCACTTCGTTATTGATAGCTACCACTACAGCCCCTGCTTTCAATATTCCGAAATAGCAGATAATGTAGCTGATTGAGTTTTCCATAAGTAAGCTTATTCGATCTCCTCGTGAGATCCCGTTTTTTATCAGAAAATTGGTAACTCTATTTGCATTCTGCTCAATATCCATAAATGATGCCCATAAATCTTTATACCATACAGCCTCTTTGTGAGGATATTTCTCTGCGCTGTTTTCTAGAAAATGATGCACTAACATTTTTTCTCCTTTATATATGACTTGCACATTACAAATGAATATGCTTTCTTATCATGGGTCCAACGACAGCGGTCACTCTCAGAGGCAGTTTTCTCCATATCTTTTTAAAAGATTCTTCTTTTGCGGAAATATCACCGGATGAGCCGGCATTCGAACCATATCTGTACCAGTACAATGGCTGGATAGATGCGCCCCATTGAGCCTTGAATCTGTATGTGCCCTCATTTGGTGTGGATCTGCCGAAATCGAAAACCCGGTAACCGTTATTTATTGCAAATTTGAGCATTTCCCAGTACAAAAGCATATTGGGTGCTGATTTCTGATAAGTTCTCTTGAAGGATGCCCAGGGGTTAACCAGCATGTCATTGATAGAACAGACCAGAGAGCAGGCAACAGGCCTTTGCGAATGGTAAACCACAAATATATGACTGGATCGGGGATAGCTGCTAAGCATGTTTTTAATTATCTGTTTTGAGTGTACAGGTGAACCCAGATCTCTCATATTAAACAAAAACACATCATAAAAATCATCCAGCAGCTCAATTCCCCCATTTAGACAGGTACATCCATCTTTTTGTGGCTTACGGATCTGACTTCGCAATTTGGCCGGAAAAGAGGAAAAGAGAGTGTCTGCAGACTCTGGCAGATTCAGAAACATTCTGACTTTGGTGGTTTTGATGGAGAGATTGGTGTTGATGGCAGCTTTCTTATCTAAAAAATGCTGTTTTGAAACTTGTCGCAGTTCAATATTTTTGCATCTCAGACTTCTCATCAGCTCTTCTGCTTTTTGAAATAGTAACTGAGAAATTTCAGGTGAATCGGCAAGAATTCCCCCATAGTCACAAAAAGGCAGAGAGACCAGCTCTTTACCAAAAATCAAGCTTCGAATAAAAAACAGGGGCAAAATACCCCTGATTTGCGAGTTTTCATCAACAGCCTGGAAATAGAGGCTTTGATGACCATAGGTTTTTTCCACAACAGAGCGGAAAAAAGAAAGATGGTATAGGTTGGCATGAGGATGGGCTTTAACAAAGGAATCCCAATTTTTACTGTCTTGCCGGGTATAAGGCACGATTCGGACCATATTTTACACTCGTCAGTAGAGAAATGACTTGAGACGCGCGCTTACTTAAAAGTCAGAAAAACCAAAACAGGAAAAAATCGAGTATCGAATAGCGAATATCGAAGTAAAAAAGACCTCAATCTTTGAACTCCGAACCTATGAACCTGTTAATGCAATTTGTTTTCCAATTCATTTGATGGCTGGCAAATCCGCAGGAAACAGGAATATGAAGAGCAGTAAAAACAGGAGTGAAAAAATTGGCAGTTTTTAGTCAATTTCAGAATAGTTGATTTTACAAAGGGGGTTAAAGATGAACTTGCCTTTGTATAGTTTCTGTATTTCTATGGATGTATTTCTGGTTTCAAGTGTTGTCATCAGCCTTTTAAGTCGTACTGTAAAATTGGGCTGATAAGGGTCATTAATAATAGAATCGTCTTTGGTGAATTCTTTATGATAGAATTCTGTTCTTCCGGTTTCCAGATAGATCAGAATGATTTTCCGTAAAATTTTGGCGGGTACATTTCTAATCAGTTCGATCCCGTTTAACTGCATGGTTTCATTTTTGTGATTGTAGGTAAAATTATTAGTTCCTGAAACCAGCATGATCAGTTTATTGTGCAGCTCTTTGATCTCTGACCATTGGCGGTCATTGAAATCCACGATATCATCGATAAGTGAATCCAGTAAATTGCTGGGACTGGCATTGTATTTAAGATAACGAAATCCAAGTAGAAGTTTTGGTGCTCCATAGGCGCATCCCTTATGAAGAACTACTCTTTTGCGTATGGGACAGAAATAATCGGAGCACATCACCCAAACCGAAGTGTTACTATTTTCAAAAACACTGGAATTTATACCCTTGCTGGTGCAAAAAATGTCCGGAGAGGTTTTTTTTGCATATAGTCGATCAGAAATATAGAGCAGATTGTCTTCAATTGAGACGTTTTGGACGATATCGGAAATTTCTCTGCGATCTGCTACCATGAACGGGTGTTCATAACGGGGTACCCTGAAGCATTCCGGCAGTTTTCTGATTATCGATAGAAACAGTAATCCCAGATCAACTTTAGACATTTGCTTATTAAGGTCAACCCCCGAGCAGAGGATGGAGTCATAATTTATCGAGAGTATACTGATATTCCAGTCGTCTTCTGAAGTGTGTAATACGACTTCGCTCTTGAAGATTGGCAGAAAAATGCCAAGATAATGATTTATGAGGTGTACAATAAGTGCTCGCAAGTCCGGTTCGGTGAAGAACAATTTGAAGATAGGTTTGCTCATGGACAACCAGTTCCTGGGAGAAACCGGTAAGCCCTGATTAACCCTGTAAAAAGAGTTCTCAATGAATTCAGGAAAACTTGTGCCATTTTCAATCAAAAAGTCTTCAACATCATTGAACACTGAAAAAGCGTATTCGGTAGAGTACCACGAGCGTCCCTGAAGAAGTTCCTTAAAAACGTGGGATTCGTTCTCCGGTTTTATTTGGGGCAAAGGATGCTCTTTCCAGAACTGTCTTACCTTATCCGGGGTAAAACCCAGGAGCATTCCGGCATATAACAGTTTCAGAATATCATAGCGAATTCCTGATTTGGAGATGTGATTGGGAGAAGATGTGGCGTTGTCGCAATAGCCATAACCGGGATTGGTATACATTTGAAAATTATTTGAAATCCTTCTGATTATATCGCCAATTCAAAAATAAGAAAATACTTTAATTAGTATACATGGGGAAGTTTTAATTTTAAAATTTTAAAATAATTCCAGCTTACTATTTGACAGTGCACTCACACAGTTTTATCTTTAAAAAACTTTAATATACCAATAAGATGTGATGTTTGATAATTAAATTATTTGTTGAATTAATCGCACAATCGATACCCGCTATGGGCAAAACGTGTCAGAGAAATAGTACTCGTTACAATCCAACATAAGAAACTGTCAAATCATCTATACTGCAAGGAAGGCATTGATGACAAATAATGCAGATGTCGGTTCTGAAGATAAGAAGATAGGTGATGCAATAACCACAATTGGCGAAAGATTGAAATATATCTATTGTGGAACAATAAAAGAGCTTTCATTGGAAGGGGCTTTTCCGTTCTGGATTCATGTATATAACACTCATTTCAAAGAAAAAATCTCTGTTAAACAGTTTTTTGATGCATTATGGAGTGGTACCATAGAACCACCCTTTTATACCGTATTTTCAATTTTAAACCAGCTTGAGTTCTATCTGATTGAACATAGAGTCGATCCGGTTCAGTTTGTTCAAAACGCCTTGCCTTCACTTTCCAACGGTCTTATAATCTCATCGGAACGGGTTCTTTTATTGAGTAATTCATATCTGGCCGATTTTTTCGATTCTAAAGATCTCCATGGAACAATTTTAAAAGTATTCAGCAATCTTGCACTTTCCTCTGAAATTCAAAGAGAAACATGTCACCGGCTTCTGCATCATAAAATCGAGGGCGATCACGGCATTGCCATAATGATATACCATTTTTTCGGGCAACCGCCAGATTCCCAACGCTTTCCAGCCTACGATTTTGAGCTCTGGACCGGTTCACAGATTCAATCGGTGGTGAGCTTTTTCAATATACCGGCTTTTGATGAACTGAATATGCTGGCTGATTACAGGCTGATTTCTGAAATCACCCCTGATTGTGAGATCGATTTTAAAAATGGTCAACTGTTTCTGGATGGTCAATACTATGCAAAAGAGGTCCGGTTGTACCAGAAGCTCGCTGAATATCAAACCGAGCTTTTAGAAGCCGGAATTCCCGACTGCACTGTCTTGCTTGCTGAAAAAAATTATTACTGCCCTTTGCGCAAAAGAACAGTTATACATGAGGGCTGTGTATATGGCGCACCGCTGTTTCTTTACCAGCTCATATATAACCACAAGTTTGAGCGTCCGGCCAACTTCCTTTCGCTGGTCATCTCTGCACTTCAGGAACAGCGTTCTGAGCGTTGGCAACTGCTAAAAGAGAAACATGATTTACTGGTTTTAAAGGCACTGCGAAAACTTGAGGTGGTCTATGATTGCCAAAATGAGAGTATCTCAATTAATGGTGTCCATTTCATCTCCGGAGTTCCTGCAAAGATACTGAAAAAATTGTTGTCCATGTATTGCAGGACAAAAAGAGTTGAATTCCAGTATCGTGAATTTACAAAAGACCCTTTCATAGTCAATGACCCCCTTAATCCCAATTTTGTAGTCAGGCTTAACAGACTTACAAAAGCACTCGAGAATGGATATCCTGAACTGCAGATTCAAAGAATTGCTCCAGGAAGATTAAGGCTGGAGGTCTCTTGCCCGATTAAATATTATGAAAAATAAATAAACGATATTGCCAAGGTATCGGTTAATAATATTAAATCTTAAATCGGACAATTACAACTGAAACTTCTGTTTCTCCGGTATGTTATTTGCAATTCTATGCTGTGAAGCAGAGGTTAATATGCAAATAAGTACTGTTTTTTGTTTTGCAGCTATTTTCTCCTATCTTTTGATCTGGATCATATTCAAATCACCCTTAATTACCTTTTTTAAGGATGACCCCGGGGTTAGAAAAGTTCACCAAAGAACCATTCCCAGAATCGGTGGTTTAGCTATAACCGCGGTTTTTTTAATGATAACTTTCTTTTGGGGAAAATTCCCCCTTTCGCTTCCAGATTTACCACCGCACTTAAAAAAATCCATAACTTTTGCCACTCTGGCAATTATTCCGGTGGGAATGGCTGATGATCTGATTGTAATTGGAATTAAAAACAGGACAAAACTGATTCTAGAGATCCTCATTGCCACGATTATCATCTCTTTTTTGGGCATTCGTCTGGAACAGGTGCATTTTCTGGAATGGGATATTTCACTTGGATGGCTGGGTATACCATTATCAATTCTTTGGGTGGTTGGGGTGACCAATGCCATAAATATCATAGATGGGCTCGATGGGCTGGCCGGATCGATCATGGTAGTAATATTTGCCACTATCGCGGTTTTAACCGGCTTCTCGGATGACAAATCGGTCTTGTTTCTCTGTGTTATACTGGCAGGACTGGTTAGTGGTTTTCTTTTTCACAACATTTCTCCTGCACGTGTCTTTATGGGAGATACCGGATCACTTTTTTTAGGCCTGATTGCAGGGCTTCTAAGTCTATATCTGGTTTCTGAAAAACAAAGGAGCTATCCGGTAATAATTGCACCTTTGATGCTGGGATTGCCTGTACTGGATATCGCAGTAGCCATCTGGCGTCGTTTTTTCCACAAAATCTTCTCGGGTGAATCGATTATTGATGCTTTAAAAGCGGTAACTGTCGCAGATAATGAACACACTCACCATCGGCTGATCCACAGAGGGCTTACTCACACAGAAACCGTTATTATCATGGTTATTTTTCATCTGGGTATCTGCATGAGTGCAGTTCTGGTGTGTTTTACTTTGAAAAGTGAAAGCATTCTTCTGTTGTGTTATATCCTTTTTCTGGTAACATGGTTTCTATATCAGTTAAACTACTTTTCACGAATTACATTCTTATTTAAAAAAGTTAATTATTTAATGAGGCTGAAAAAAGAAGCGGTGGCAGTTATCTGCTGTGATGAAGTATTGCAATATTCGCTTAAAAAGTACAGGCAAAATCGATTCTATTTTTCATTTAAAACCAGGGATGAAGTGCTTTTTTCTTCAAAAAAATATTGCTCGGTAATAATAGAGCTGCAATCAACCAGTTCCATGGAAAGTCTAATATCACTGGCCAGCACAATTTTCATGCAATGTGCTTGCCCGGTAATTGCAATTTGTTCTGATAATGAAACTGTACCTGATTTCTTAGAAATGAAAAATAGCAGACAAAAGTCATTCATTCTGGTAAAAAAGCCCGTTTACATACCTTCACTGCTTAAAGAAATCGATAACCTGGTAAATCAAAGCAGGGGATGGGCAATGGAGAAACTGGCAATTGAAACCAGAAAGTTTTTCCTGCAGGCAGAGATGAATGAGAAAATTTGATAAGAACCGGACAAGACTTCTGATTATATGTGCCAAGAAGTTGATAACCAATAAACTGGTAACCTTGTTTACCAGTTATGGTTATTTTGTGGATTATGTCACTACTCGAAAGGAAGGTGTGCAGAAATTTCTACAGCACAAACAGGGAGTAGTCATCATTGATGCCGATCTTTTACCCAGATATCCCAAGCATTTTTTCAACTTGTTCAGGACAAACCTGAGCAACCCTAAAATCCTGATTGCTGCAAAACCGGAGCAGCATCTCCATCTGTATCCATATCTAAATAATGGGGTCTATGACATCATACAAGTTCCTCTGAATTTTGAAAATCTTGATTTTATTCTTCGCAGATTGGTTGCGCATGACACCTTAACAGCCAGATACGAGTTTCTTTATCTGCTTGTAAAACTCAGTATCATTTCCCTGCCAATCTGGATTTACTTTGTGGTAGTTATAACTCTGAAAACATTTCAACCATAGTAAAACTTCTGCTTAAAAAACCAATGATCAACTCAATAAAAAGCTACTTTTTGACCGATTATTGATGCAGAGAATTCATACATTTTTTTACCATTGTGAAATCACCCTTAATCCACATGCCCCCTAAACCCATAACCATAAGGTTAATATTTGTAACGCATTGAATCGAAGGGAGTTACGTATTCCCGCTCCCTAAATCCCCCAAAGGGGGACTTAGGGGGCAGGAAATTAAGGTTGCATCGGTTAAATTTGTTAACAATCGGAATTAAGCCTTACGGCTATGAGGCAGGGAGACATTCTGCTAATAAACACCTGTGAATAACTGAATTTGCAAATCTCACCTACACTCTTTTTGTCAAATTTTATCATAAATATTATGGGATGGCAGTGAATTCAGATTTATTGCATAAAAGCAGCCTTATCCTTCTACAACAGAGCGTATCGCCATTACTATGTTCTCCATGTCCTGGCAGGTGACAAAAGGATGTGAGGGAAGAGTAATTAGTCTGCCGGGAACAGTCAGTGCATTTTTACATTGAATCTCTGAAGAAACATTCAGCTCTTTTATGTGGTTAAGAATATCAGGGTAGCTGCTGGTTATTCCAAGTCCTGATTTATGGCTGATTTGCAGAATTTTACGGGCGTTATTATTATCGGCTAACAGAAGCGGATATCGGATTCCGGTAAAATCTGTTAAATTAAAAAGGCTGGTTATCTGCACGACTCCCTCGATTCCATTAAGGTATCTGGAGTAATAACGGTTTCGTATGGAACGTTCACAAAGGAGTTTCTGCAGTCGATTTTTCCATTTGGAAGCTAGTGCAGCCTGCAAATCTCCCAGTTTTAAAATTTCAAAGTTACTGTTGAAAATGGTTTCACCTAACTTGAGAGCCGGTATTGATTTTGGCAACCAGAAAAGCTGAGGATTAATCATCATTGCTGTGGCAATATTCTTTAACAGTAATTTTGCGGACCACATAAGGGAAGGACTGGGGATCGACTTTTGGATTTGTTCTATTGTTTCCCCGATGTCATCACGTGAAGTTATTATAATGCCACCTTCACCGGTGGAGAAAGCTTTACCTCTTGAGAGACTGAAGATTCCAATGTCAGCCTGCGTTCCCAGTAGTTTTCCATTATAACTGGAACCCATAGCCTGAGCTGCATCCTCTATGACTGGAATACCTGCCTTACTGCTGATTTGGTAAATCCATGGAATGGGAGCAGGCAGACCGAAAAGATGGGCTGGGATGATAGCGAGGACATCATCAGTATTACTTAAGGCCTTTAATAATGATTCTTTCTGGATCTGAAGTGTATATGGATCGATGTCGCAGGGGTAAACATCAAAACCTGCATTAATAATCGCAGAGGGGACTGAATAGCAATTGAAGGCAGGGACAATTACCCTTCTGCGATTAGGTAACAATTTGCTCAGTGCTTTAAGGGAGACAGAGATTGCTGCTTTACCGGAGGAAAGCAGGAAACTGTATTTGACACCAAAATAATTACTGATGGATTGGCGAAATGCCATAAGTGGTTTGCCGGGATTACTTAAAGATATAATCCCTTTAAGAATATCCTGGATAGAGATTGGTGAAGCGGCTGGGGGCAGTGTTCTGCCGATTCTCATGATCTCTAATAGTATTTATAGTATCCGGAAGGATTTACGGTTTCACCCATGTTAAGAACTACCCCCAGTAACTTTTTTTCTATTACCGGGAAGTCTTTCTGGATTATTTTGCACAGGTTAATGATATTTGTATGTCCGGCCTTAACCACAAGCATATATCTGGAGACCAGATTGTTTAACAATGCCGCATCAGTTGCCAGTCCGATTGGAGGCGAATCAAACACCAGGAAAAATGGCTGTAGTTTCATTCGTCTTTTGAGCGCGATCATGGCAGTTGAGCTGAGATATTTCTGAGGATTATCCACATGCTTTCCGCAACTGACAACCCATAAATTGGAATTGAATGTTTTCTGAACCGGTATGTTTGGAAGAGTCGAATTATTCGATTCGAGAGCCTCATAGAGATAGTCAGAAAGACCAGGTGATTCCTGCAGATTAAATAATTCATGAGTTATACCTTTGCGTATATCACAGTCGATCAGAATAGTCTTGATACCATGTTCTGCAATAGAAAGGGCCAGATTAGCAGCTATGGTGGATTTGCCTTCACTCATATTAAGGCTGGTTATGGCGATACTTTTATCGGTTTCATTGAACAGATCCAGTTGAATTTTGGTATTCAAGGATCTGAAAAGCTCAACTATAAAAGGAGGAGAGAACCTCTCCGAGTCGCAAAGGAGCAGCCCTTTTTTCTGCTTCTTGTCTTTGGTTTTATTGGTCTTGTCTTTAGCTGACCTGAGCTTCTTTATCTTGGGCAAAGTTATCAGGAAATTATAAGGAATCAATCTCCGGAGTTCCTGCTCTGTTCTGGCGGTTTTGTCCAGAAAATCAAAGAATACGGCAGGACCCAATGTTATGGCCATCATTGTTAGAAGGATCATCACAAGAGCATTGATCTGCTGACTTCTGGGAGAGGGGGGTATGGGCTGAACAGCATAATCCATAATGAACACATCTGCTCTTTGGCCAGTTTCGGATAGCTTGGTTTCATTGAGTTTTATCAATAAGGAAGAGTAGATTTCTGTATTTATCTCCTGTCTTTTTTGCAGTTCGGCAAGCTGAAGCTCTTTGCTGGGAATGCTTTGAAGACGAGAACTGATCCTGCTTATCGATTGATGTTTATCTGAACGGGCCTTGTTCAGTTGTGATACAAAGGAGTCCAGAGCTATAATGGTTTTAGCCTTGAGATTTGACAATTTATTATCGATTTCCTTGAAAATAGGATGATTTCGGTCATAATTGCCGATTGTGTTGCGTTTTTCTTCCTGATGCTGAGTAAAACTGAGCTGAAGCGAAGATGCCGAAGGATTACCATTTGATTGCAGAAAAGCAATAGCTTCTGCAATAAGCCGTTCTGTTTCTTCCTGAGAACAATTAGATAAACGGTTTTTAAGATCGTGTGATAATTCAGTAAGATTATTGTTTTCCATCGATCCGGTTTCCAGACGGATAAGCTCGTTCATGGCCAATTGTGTGCGCACACTTATTCCCACGTCAGGGTTTTGAGCCAGGAAAAGCTTTAAATCATTTTTGGATTTAGAAAGCTGGTCTTCTGCAGCTTCAAGCTGCTTTTCCAAAATAACCAGAGTCTCTTTCATTTTACGCCGCTTCAGGGAAAGATTACTTTCAACAAACTTGTCTGCAATAGTGTTAACAGTCTGGGTTACTAAAGGATAATCATTTCCTTCCAGAAGCACACTGAAAAAGTAGTTCTGTTCTCTGGGATTGGGACTGCTGACCTTTAATCTGCTCAGGATATTATCAATGGTGGAGCGCATCGAGCGTACAGAAAAATCGAATGAATGAGGATTCTGGAGAAATGATTTCGAAAAATAAAGATGAATACCTTTTAAATCAAGAGTATCAAGAAGTGAAACGGTTCCCAGTTTAATAACCTGGTCTTTTATCCCTTTCAGTTGATTGGAATAGCGGATACGGTAAATGTCACTGTTAAAATTATCAATATCCATGCTGAATGATCCCAGGGGAGCATTACTGTCAACTACCACCGAATCAAAAATATCGTAACGGGAATAATCCGATACGCTGAATTGTAAAGAAATACTGCGTGCCACATTCTCAAGGAAATTACGGTTAAGAAGCAGTCTTTCCTTGTTTAAATAGAGATCATCAAGATTCCATATATTAAGGTTGGGATGTTTTTCCACACCTATAAGTACTGTGGCAGTAAGGGGGGGCTTTTTAGTGAGACCCAGATAAGAAACTGCCATTATTGCCAAAGCTACAGATAATGGAGCAGCAAAAAAGATATACCACTTCCAACGCCAGAACAGATGAAGATAGTGATGGATCAGATATCTGAAATCAATGTTTTTAATTGATGTCTGCTCTTCCATATAAATTCTCTTATCTAGAAAGTGTGTATATAGTCAGTCCAGTACTAAGAGTCGAAAGAAAAAGGGTGAAAAAGGGTACGATATGCTCCCTGAAAGAGAATGAGGTTTTGGGTCGTGAAGTTATACAGAGTTGGTCACCGGATTTAAAACCGATTGATTGAAGAGATGCTCCGGATTGGAAAAGACTGGTTAAATTTTTTGAGATAATTTTGCCGTCCCGCTCCCATCGCAAAAGCTTCAATCCATCTTCCCGCTGAAAACCCCCTGCTAAATGAATTGCATCCCAGAGACTGTTTCTGGAGTCGATCCAGTATAAGCCTGGTTTGTAAAAGCCACCCAGAAGTGACAAGCGCATAAGAGGAGTAACCCTGATATTGGGAAAAGGAAGGTAGTCGATACAGCGGATTTTTATAGTATCAATAAGCTGAGATATGGAGAGATTACTGATTGATAAATTGCCAATAACAGGTATGTTAACATATCCTCTTTCATCGATTTTGTATATACCGTTAAAAACGGAGGTGGAATCGTGGATTACCTGTATAGAGACTGCTTCGTTAGGCATAAAAACCGATACCTGCTGGAAAGTCTTTTCTTCAGTTGAATTTTGCTGTAAAGAGGAGGAGTAAGCTGTGGTATCGTGCGAAGAAAAAAGGGTATCGGAATCCTGGGCATTTGCTAAATGTACACTCAAAGATATTAAAATGGTAATAACAAAAATGATGATGGATAACATTTAATATCTCCTGTTTTTAGATCCTACAAACGATTCGCTGAAAAAAGTAATAGCAATCCCCATTCCTGATACGTAAGGCAAAACATTTCCTGGAAGTTCCAAATCACAAATTCAAAATTTCAAAAATTACCAAATTACAAAATCCAAATTCTAAACAGGGACCTGCCTACGTTAAGACGCTTCGGTGGGCTTTGATTCTATGTGTAAAAGACCACGACCATAGGTAGGAAAATTAGAAAACCAAAAAAGGATAGAGACTGTCACTTCCTTCCTTTACTTGTTTGGAAAATCATAATCGATTTGACATTTGAATAGCTGATTCTTTTCCAGAAATAGTCCGCTCATTTCGAGTGTTGCACAAAATTTGCAGAAGCAAAAAGAAGAGTTCGCTTGAATAAACTACCAACTCAATAAAGAAATGAGGGAAACAGAAGTGGAGAAACCGGTAAGAATTTTAACCTTTGACATCGAAGAATGGTTCCATCTTCTGGATATTGAGCCGATTAATAAAATAGAGCATTGGAATAATTATGAAATACGTATTCATAGAAATACCGAAAGAATACTTCATTTGCTTAAAGAAAGTAATCAGAAAGCCACATTTTTCTGTCTGGGATGGATTGCAGAGAAATATCCACAGATAATAGCCGATATCTCCAGCCAGGGATACGAGATTGGCAGCCATACCAGTTATCATCAGTTAGCCTATAGATTAACTCCCAATCAATTCAGAGATGATTTACGAAGATCTATTGATGTACTGGAAAGCATTACCGGAAAAAAAGTGCGCAGTTTCAGAGTACCTGGATTTTCCATAACCAGAAAAAATCTGTGGGCCTTTGAAATAATTGCTCAATGCGGAATACAGTTCGATTCTTCAGTCTTTCCGGCAACAAGAGCCCATGGCGGGTTTAAAGAGTTTGATGGAAACCGGCCCTGCATAATCAATACTTCCTTTGGTGACATAAAAGAATTTCCAATTAATACCATCCGGTTTCTGGGCAAAAGGGTAGTCTTTTCCGGCGGAGGTTACTTCAGACTGTTTCCATATTATCTGATCCACTGGTTTATCAGCCGTTCAGAATATGTGATGTCCTATTTTCATCCCAGAGATTTTGATCCTGATCAGCCGCTCTTACAGGGATTACCGGTAAGCAGAAGGTTCAAATCATATACAGGTTTGAAAAGTGCTCTTACAAAGTTGAAAAAAATATTGGATAACTTTCATTTCACGGATATCGATGGTGCAGTATCGCTTATCAAATGGGAGAAGAAAATGCCGGTAGAAAGTTATTAGCTGCAAAGAAGGAAAAGATATGAATTCGGTGGTACTCTTTGGGGGGGCCGGCTTTATTGGAACCCATCTTGTAAATAATCTGCTGCAAAAGGCTGAATCAATTTACATCGCAGATATCAGAAAACCCTGCTGGCATCCTGGAACCTCTCTTCCCAGCGATAAACGTATAAAATACGTTTATTGCGATGTAAGGCAAAGCATAGATGAAATGCTTTTTGAACCATCTGTTGATTGCATCTTCAACCTGGCGGCAGTCCACACCACCCCAGGTCATGCTGCAAATGAGTATTTTGAAGCAAATATTTATGGAGCTAAAAACATCTGTAAATTCGCTGAAAAATGTCAATGTCAAAAAATAATTTTTACTTCTTCTATTTCGGTATACGGACCTGGAGAGGATGAAAAAGATGAAGAGCTGATTCCAATGCCGGTAATTCCCTATGGTACCTCAAAAATCATAGCTGAATATATTCACAAAGAATGGTTTAACAAAGCGCAGGAAAAGCGGATGCTTACAATTGTCCGACCAGGAGTGGTATTTGGCAAAGGAGAAGGCGGTAATTTTACCAGAATCGCCAATGCCCTGCAAAAGGGGTTCTTCGCTTATCCTGGCCGCGATGATACAATTAAGGCGTGTCTATATGTTAAAGATCTCTGTAAATTTCTGACTATGTCTGCATACAGAACACCCGGATGGTACCTGTATAATTTCTGCTATCCTGAGAAAATAACCATAAAAGAAGTAGTACAAAGCTTCAAGAAAACTCTGGGTTACCGGGCCCCAGAGATAGTCCTCCCTTACCCGCTGATAACCACTTCTGCTGCAATAGCCAACAGGATACCTCTGCCATTTATAAAAAAGATGGGGCTTGTTCCCGAACGAATAGTAAAACTGGTTAAATCTACCAACATTTCAGCTCAAAAGCTGATTAACTCTGGATTTAGATTTGACTATTCATTACAGGATGCAATTAAAGACTGGGCCTGTGATTGTGGAAGTAAAAGTCTATACTAAATGATGTCAATATCTGAATTATGAAACGTTGCATGATTAAAATATGCAATGACATGTGATTTTAAATTCCAAATCAGTAGCGACCGGTTAAATTTAAAAAAAGGATACTGGAAAAACCGATTGAGATCTGGAATTTCAGAACAGAAAGTACCAAATCACAATTCTTAAATTCCAAATAATTTCCAAATTACAATACCAAAATTCTAAACAGGATTAGGAATAGAAAAGTTCGAAATCCGAAATTCGAAATTCGAAATCCGAAACAGGAGCAGGAAAAGAAGTAGGAATGGAAAACTCGAAATTTGAAATAGAATAGACACCTCCCATTTCTGTTCTTTTCTTGTTTGGGTTTTGAATGATTGGTTATTGGGATTTGTTTAGGATTTGGTGCTTGTGATTTGGAATT
>JAAYPC010000206.1 GCA_012519985.1 Fibrobacter sp. | reverse complement strand
GAATATCGAACCCGACACAGGGCGTATTCAATTACCCACGAATCTGACACCGGTCGTTACCAATTACATGCATACCCCGACACCAGGGGTTGTCAATTACACACGAACCCCACACACCGGGCGTTGCCTGATGCTAAGGTAGTGCGCCCTTTCAGGGCTGGATAGGACACCGAAATCGAACGATTCTCATCAAACTAAGCATAATATAAAAACGGTGCTTTCGCACCGTTTAAAGAAGGACAGTGAAAATCGTCAGGAAATCTGGCATTATTCAGCTTCATAGAAAGTTATTGATACCCCACCTCCACTCATACCAGGAGCGGAACTGAGATACTTGTTTTCATTCAAGTATGAATAGGGTCCATCAGTTTTTGTCTCAAAGACCGGTATGAGCGCTCCTGAACCACAATTCCTTACAATAATAAATTCACCATCATTAGTTTCCAGAGTATATCGTGCGTCAAGTCCTCCTGAAAGCTGATAGTCTGCACCACCAGAGAGTATCTTTCCATTAACCCGACCGCTCATTGTACCACCGGTGATAGGAATAATATTACGTGAGCCACGTTTACTGGCTCCTATAGAAATTGAATTACCCAGTGCAACGTTTTCTGTGAACACACTCTGCCCTTGACGTCCAGTTATCTTCACACAATCCCAAGTCTGATTTGGAACATCTTCCGGATCTTTGATCAGTGTACGGGATTGGGTCAATGCCACAGTCGATATGTCATAAACTTTCATTTTAATCGTCTTAGCAGCAGTATCGATAATACGGGTTGCTGCAAATTTTCCACTATTAAGCCAGTTATATGAACTGGAATTAGGAGCTTCGAAATCCAGAACTACACGAACCGGGACTTCTCTTAGAGGTGATACACCTGCATTGCGCATTAAAATCGGAGTATTATTATCCTTTGTACGAATGATATTAATCTGCTCTACTTCAACCGATCCGTTGGACAGTACTAGTTCATAATCTAATCCACCATCGAGAATTGTCGCGTTTATACGTTCACCCTTTACTTCACCTCCATTGATGTCATATTGATAACGCTGACCAAATTTGGTTAACCCCACATCATGACATGTGCTGTATTTAAGAGAAATTTCGAAAATCTCATTTCCCAACTCTGGTGGTGGAATACCATCTGGCATAAAACAAGTCCATGATGGGTCCGGTACATAGGTTGAAACTCTTACAGAACTGATTAAGTCTTCCAGAGCTATTATCAATTGATCCTGCTCATACGAGTCTATAGGAATGCGTGCCGAACCGTAAAGTTCTTTTTCCACTATTATGGTATCTTTTATCTGAGATGCATCTTTTGCGCTTGCAGTGGGCATAGATTCAAACAAATCACCCTGTACTTTTTTGAGGTATCCATCGGGTGAGGCAAAACTCTCATCTGATATGAGAATACGGGCAGTATACCGATTTTGCGGTGTATCAAAAGTATAAAAGTAAACACCCGGTAATAACCGTGGAGGAATTATCTGCCAGGATCCGCTTTCCAGTGTACCTGAAAAAACGGTTTTTTGATGTCTGCCAGAAAGATCGAATATGCGTATAAGTGCAGGCCCTTTTACTTCCTGCCTGAAAAAAAAGGCTTTAGCTTCCTTTGCCTTATTCTTGCTGATGTCATTTTTTCTGTTACTTCGGATAGAGGTTTTTGTAATATTAAAATTGCCATCAGAATCAGTTGTAGTGGTCAGATCTAAAACAGATAGCCTGACACTGGAACCGCTTATCGGTTCATTTGTGTTGATATCCTTTACAGTTCCGGAAATGTTAACCTTAACCTGCGAAAATGAAACTGTAGCCAACATGAGAAGAAAAATCACAGCATTTACTTTCATCTTAAACCTCCACCTCTATTTTTTCTGGTGTCTGCTGCGGAATTCAAGCCTTCACCCATAATTCGCTGAGCCGCAGGAATTAGATGCGGCTATGATAAACAGGCAATATCGATACAGACTGGCTTCCGAATAAGTGCATCCGCAACAGATCGAAGAAAAAATGGTTTTTGGGATAGACACCATCCAGCCTAAAAAACAATATAAAGTTGCCATCGATGTAACCGGGGAGTTGCCTCAGGTATCATTGGCAAGGACAGTTCGTGCAACCCACGCCTGTAAATGTACGCTGAAGTGCTGCTCCTTCACGGTTCATCGATGGCTTTTCTTTTTTTATTTAAAATCGAAACAAAGTCATAGATAAAAACAGCTTTGCCATTTAGGCAAAGCTGCTCTCCTTTTCTTTCGAAAAGAAGCAACGCACGGGGGTGCGATTATGGTTAAGTAAAAGATCTCTAATTATAACTATTTACGTCCTTTCAAAATTGACTGAAAAAATCCCAGGTTGCTTGCTGTGCCCAATTCTGGGGCATGTGCCCTCCATTAAACTCACAATAGATGACCGGATATCCTTCCTTGCATCCCTGGTATTCCACGCAAGGGCTGGGATTAACAGGAACAGTCTCATTGCTGCAACCGTTCTTTGCTATGAAATGCTTAAGAGCTGTCTTTCCAGTGCTTAACGGAACGATATCATCGTTTGTTCCATGAGCCATCCATACCGCTATGGGATCTTTATTATCGGTAGAATCACATCCGCTAATGAACGAACCTGACATGGGGGCAATTGCTCTGAACACATTAGCCATATTACATCCTATTGCGTAAGACATCATACCACCAAAGCTGAAACCAGTAGAAAAGATTCTTTTCTGGTCGATGCAGAAATTCGAATTAAAATGTTTAATCATGGCCTTAAAAAATTTGATGTCCCTGCCTTTGGGATTCTCCCATCCTTGGCTCCCCTGATATGGCAAACCATTCGGTGAAACAAATATTGCAGACCCGTTTGATAATCTTTCCAGACCGTAATAACCACCATTAGCAACCTGATCCATACTCCCACCCCAAGCATGAATGCAGAATATGAGCTTGTATTGCTTGTTTGGATCATAGTTGTTGGGAATTTTTAAAATGTATTCCCGGCTTTGACCCTCTACATCAATTGTATACTTGCCACTTTTTGGATAATCGGTTTTTCCGCATCCTTCACAGATCTCCTCATCTGCAATAGTATCAAGGGTAATAT
>JAAYPC010000205.1 GCA_012519985.1 Fibrobacter sp. | reverse complement strand
ATGGGATGATCCCAGAATGCCCACTCTGTCCGGGCTGCGCAGGAAAGGCTATACTCCTGAAGCGATAAGAAATTTCTGTGAACGTATCGGAGTGGCTAAACGTGATAGTATCGTTGATCTTGCACTTCTGGAACATTGTCTGAGAGAAGACCTCAACAAAAAGGCCAAAAGGGTCATGGCTGTGCTTAACCCGGTCAAAGTAATCATTGACAATTACCCCGAAGGGCAGACCGAAGAACTGGAAGCTGTGAATAATCCGGAAGATCCGTCCATGGGTACCCGTAAAGTGCTTTTCTCCAGGGAACTGTATATTGAAAGAGATGATTTTATGGAGGAGCCTCCCAAAAAATTCTATCGTCTGGCTCCCGGACGTGAAGTGCGGCTCAGATATGCTTATTTTATCACTTGTGTGAGTGTGGTCAAAGATCCGGTCACCTCAGAGATAACCGAACTGCACTGTACGTACGATCCTGCCACCCGTGGCGGTGCATCACCCGATGGCCGTTCTCCCAAAGCCACGATTCACTGGGTGTCGGTAAACCATTGTGTTGAAGGAGAAACAAGAGTTTACAATCAGCTTTTCAGTAAAGAGGATCCCGATGATGCTCCTGATGGGAATTATCTTTCAAACATCAATAAAGATTCTCTGAAAGTGATCAATAATTGTAAATTTGAACTCTCGTTGAAAGATGTAAATGCAGGTGAGCGTTTTCAGTTTGAGAGAATTGGCTACTTCTGTGTAGATCCGGACACTCAAGCCGGAAAACCGGTGTTTAACCGCACCGTGTCACTTAAAGATGAATGGGCCAGAATAAGTAAAAGGGCTGGATGAGTTCTGGTCCTGTACTAAGGTAGGACAGACAGATACTAAGGTTTAGAGGAAAAAAATCCTTATCTCTGAAAACCTTAGCATCTGTCTAAATCTAATATTATATCCTTTTCTCAAAAACCTTAGTATTTGTCTAAACCTTTGTAGCGCAGAAGAATAGGACCAATGACCATAACTGTTTGTCAATACAGCGTGATATGGTCGGAAATTACCCGGTTTCTGTCGAATTGAAGACGGATGATATATTTTCCTTTTGCTACTCTGGCACCTCGCTTGTCGCGGCAATCCCAGACCACTGAGTACCTCCCCCTGGGTAGAAACTCATTTCCCAACATACGGATTTGCACTCCATTGAGATTATAGATCTCTAACTTGATTGGAAAGGCGACTGGGAGGCTGAAATCAATTCTGACCTTCTGTCCCGCTATATTTCGTACCTGTGGAAAGAGGAATGGTTTTGGATCCAGGAAACGGGAATCTCTGGTTGACACCTCTGGTAAATCAAATACCTGGCTTGGGGCTTCACCAGTCCAGTTTGTCTGATTACCGAAATAGCTGTTTGCCATTTGGTATTTCTTGACATATCCTTCCAGCTCCTGCAGAGAGCCCTGGATAAACTTTATCATTTCCAGATCATAATTCCCAACTCCTGCATTAGAAAGCCAGTAAAGAGCACGGGCATCGGTGTAGCTGGGATTTGCTGTATCAAAATGGTCTGTGGGAGTATCGGATAATCCCATGAGCTTTGCACATAGTCGATCTACTGCCAGCGGATCGGTTCCGGCCACCGCACAGTATTGCATTACACTGGTACCGTTCCCAGGCCCTTCTCCCTCCATTCCTTCCCAGGCATCAAGAACACAGAATGAAGGTGAGCCTGAAAGAAAAATGGTATTTCCAAGCTGAAACAAATTGTACGCGAGGCATTTGTTTTCACCTTCGTTGGTACCCAGAAACCACCCATTTTCGCCATGCATTAACTGTTTATTACTGGTACCACCAAAGTAGCTTTTAGTACCAGTTGGCGCCCCCATAAGAATGTTCTTACATACCCCGGTTATCACCTGGCAATTATGGGTTTTGGGTCTGGTGACAGAGATCACATAGTATTGCGGATCTACGAAAGGAGAGAATATCTGGATGGTTCTTGTGGATGTAAAATCGGGTTTCCAGATTGTACGATCCACTTTGGGGATATCTGAGTCATCCAGATCTATCAGGATAACATCATTAAATTCATTTACCAGGTTATTATAGCCGAACTGTGAGTAACTCCTTTCCAGCCCTGGACCGGCAGCAGACTCTCCGATAATTATAGGATCAGAGGTCATGGAGCGAAGAAACTCTAAAAGCGCTCTGACTGCTTCAACAGGGGTACCGATCAGGGCTTTGCCGCCCGAGACCAGATTGGGTTTTATAAAGATCTTTTTGCCTTTAATACCCTCTTTTATTGTCTCTCTCCATGGCTCAAGCACATTGAGGATCAGCTCCTTGTGGTCACCGTTTTGAGAAGAACCTGCAAATGAGACATGACTTTTCCTCTTTTCAGCAGAAACTGCCGCAAACGCGCTTCGGCTGATACCGGCTCCTGCCATAATCGCTGCAGCACCGGTTCCGGAAATTTTTAAAAATGATCGCCTATCTATGCTCATAATACTCCTGTAACTCTTAATTGAGGTAATTGTATTGGATATTTACGAAAAACTAGCAGGTGCTATGAAAAAGCCTATGAAGTAGCTGTGTTTTAAAAGAGGAGTATCAGATAAATTTCATACTCCTGGGGTTGTTTGTTTTATCCAATAACCTTCTATTTTGGTGTATTTCTACCCGGAAAATGTTCAGTCAAAAAAAATAGGGGAGAAAGAGATGGGAGTGGGGAAATTCTTTTGTTGCCATAGGCCAGCTCCTTTAATTAAATTATAGCACTTCATTGAAAATAGGGGGTTGTAGCTCAGCTGGGAGAGCATCAGGCTGGCAGTCTGAGGGTCAGGGGTTCGATCCCCCTCAACTCCATTTGATTAGTAAAGGCCGAAAGAGATTTCGGTCTTTTTTTTCGCTGCTAATATTTCACACATTTCACGCTGATCATACTAAATCACAGTCCAGACTTGGGAAGGGTGAAATAAAACACCGCACCCTTGTCTACCTCTGACTGTGCCCAGATTTCCCCACCATGTTTGATTATAATCCTTTTCACTATCGAAAGTCCGATACCGGTTCCTAGAAACTCACTTTCAGAATGAAGCCGCTTGAATGGTTCAAAGAGTCTGGATTGATTGGCCATATCAAAACCGCTTCCATTGTCTTTAATAAAGAAAACCTGAGCTTCTTTTCCTTTTTTAGACCCAAAATAGATCTGCGAAACCTCTTTTCTGGAACTGAATTTCCAGGCATTTCCCAGAAGATTGGTCAGGACGATTCTGATAAGATCCGGATCAGCTATGGCTCTCAGTTCTTCTTCGATTCTTACTTCTGCTTTGCGGTTTGGTTCCCTTGTCCGGAAATCATCGATAATCGAATGGGCGATTTGGCTCAGGTTCACCTCATGAGGACTTATTTCCTGGCTGGCAACTTTGGAAAGACTAAGCATGTCCTCAATCAATCTGCTCATCTTTTCTGTGCTGGAGCTGATCCTTGCAAGTAACATTTGAGCTTCTTCATCAAGTTCTGCCTTGTGATCCTCCATTAAAATATCACTGAAACCCCTTATGGCCCGCAATGGCGCCTTAAGGTCATGGGCTGCGGAATAGGAGAATGATTCAAGCTCCTTGTTTGAATAAGCCAGCTCGCTGGAAACGCGCTGGTAGTGTTTTCTGGTCTGGATCAGTTTATTTATTATGATAGTGAACAGCAACAGCACAAAAAATCCGGTTATCCGGTTAATAGCCGATATTATATGGATGTTTTCAAAAGATATATTGGTCGAGCTGAATAATTGTCCTATTACCAATGCCACTGCTGATAGTGAAAGAATGGCATAGGTCGCTGCCTGGTTTTCTGTGGGATAAACAATAAGCAGTGGCAGTATATAAAATAACCAGTGAGTATAGATCAGTTGGGTAAAGATATCTGTGAGCAGAACAACCACAAAAGTACACACCGAAATAATGATCAGCACTATCTGATTCGGTATTCTGATCTTCATTTTCTCAATTCGGGTTAGCTGCTTGCTTTTTAGGGAACATCAGATCGCCTTGGATACCAGTATAATACCAGTATAAAACAAGCAATTACTTGCCCAAAAAAGAGAGGAACAAATTCCTTGAGAGCCGGAATCCGGCTGTCTTAATAGAAATACAATCGGCTAATCACAACGAAGAAAGGCTATGGTAGTGTCAGTTGACTCAGCTCACTAATTTTCTTCGACTCCAGATATAGCGTATCAGGACAGATATCCTCTTTGTTTGGCCATACAACCGCACCATCACAGACTTTCACCTTATTGAAATAAGTGTACCATCTGAGCCCACTGAATATTTCAAATTGAAGCAAAGATGAACAATCATAGATTCCCTTCTCTCCATTGGAAAATGACAGAAGCAATCTATAGCCTTCAAGTGACAATACATCTGTAACTCTGGGATTCATAGTCTCCTGCCTTGTTTTCTGGTGTCTGTGTTTACTGCCGTATTTCCTTTTCAGGGCAGTAAATGGTCTTCTGTTCATGATGATTCACGGATATCAACACTAGTTATAAGTAACTTCTTCGCACTCCTTCCTCCATTCACTGTCACCCAACTGAGATAAATAAAACAGTGCATCATTTAATGATTTGAGATCACATTTGAGAAACCGGATGTTTTCCGGAATAGTTCTGGAAACCGTATTTTCAATACTTCTAATAAGAGAGGATATTTCGCTTTCGCAAGGAAGATCACTATCGTACTGCAATTTGTGTTTGCATAGTTTCTTTCTGTTAGCCTCCAGTTTATTAATCTCTTTTACAATTTTATTTCTCTCTCTGATTAACACACTCAGTGCATATTCCAGCTTCATTTAAATACCTCCAGGAAATAGGACCGTAAAAGTAACATAACGCTCTCTACTGAGATTAAACTTTTCTGTTTACTTTATATGTATCGCAAATACATAATATCATATTTTATTGGATTTACCACAGTGTTGCCTGTTTTTGTCAATACTTTATTGAAAATGCCGGGTTTGGCAGTGTGCTGGTAATTTGAGTATAGCAGAAAACTGGTAAAAATGTCTTGAGGTATAAGCCCAAATTTCCATTAGGCAGCAACTGGTTTTGTACTCGCCAGAGTGGAGCTTGCCCCAATTTGTTTCCCACCTTTTTGTAGAGTTGTTTATTCTCATTGAAAAGACTTCTCCTCGAAGATTCGTCGAAGTGACAAATAACGAGGGCTTGTCAAAGTTTCGGAGAGCGTGGACTCTTTGAAGTTACTGTCGATGAGGGGGCGGAGCAATCAACAGGTTTGCCAGGCAGGGCTCAAATTAAGTCCCTGTCTAATAGACAATTTAGTGTAAAGCAGGTTGAATTGAATTTTTCAGGGGTATTAAAAAAAGGCTTCTGATACCAGAAGCCTTTTTCTTGTAAATATTGAATTTTCCGGAATAGAATCAGTCTTCAATGGCAAAAGCCAAAGTTTTTTCTGAAACTTTTCCTACATTGTCCATTGCGCGAATTCGCACCGTGTATTTACCTTTTTTGTCGAACCGAACCGGTTTTTCGTACTTTTCCTCACGCTTGCCATCGATTGTGTACCAGATACCTGCGACACCGGAAGCGTTGTCTGTTGCCTGCAGGAACAAGGTTGTGGATTTCTGGAAACGTGTGATAGAGGTGTCACCTGAAGCCGTTAGTCTGGGGCTGCTGAATGTTTCTGTAAGAACCGGAGGTGTATTATCAACCATCACCGGTATCATCTGAATCTCTTCCTCATTGTTTACCTTATCGACACCACGGAATTTGAGGATATAGGAACCTTCTGTGGGGATAGGGAAAGGCTCTACATAGTTGTTGGGTTTATCACCCTGAAAAGAATACTGAATAGTCTTAATACCGGAGAGGTCATCCTGAGAAGAGAGTGTGATCCTGGTCTGAGGTGTAATGCAAACAATGTAATTGTTTTTAAACATCGGCCCATTGAAGGAATAGCTGCTCTGAGGAGCTTTCGAATCAAGGGTAACCGAAAGATTTGTTACCGGGCTGGTATTGCCCAGCTTATCAGTGGCTCTTACCGCGATAAGGTGCTTTCCTGGATTTGCGGAGACCGGCACAGGACTTTTATAAGGGATGAAGGTGGAGTTATTGATACTGTATTCGATAGAACCTACTTCAGTGCGTGCATCTTTGGCATCAACCTTCACCAATGTTCTGGGAGAGATAATAAGCTGCCCCTTTTTAAACTCAAAAAGATCACCTTCGAAAGAAACGTTGGCAACAGGAGAGACATTGTCTATCACGAATGAAAAGGCTTTGGGTGCTTCCTGGTTACCTACATTATCAACTGAGTAGAAGGAGATCTGATATTCACCATCCTGAAAGTTTCTGAGACTGATGGCTGTTTTGTAAAGAGTGAATTTCTCTTCCTTTTGCATGCGGAAGTAAGTTTCTTTCACCCCGGAAAGCGAGTCATGACTGGCTAGGGATAAATTCTGCATTTTGCTAAGGATTACCTTGCCATCCTTTGAGGTGTATGAATTGGCAACATTTATCCGGGTTACTGGGGCAGAAAGGTCTATTGCAAAATTGACGGTCTGGGGAACACTTACGTTTCCTACATTATCCACTGCATAGAATGAGATGTTATAAACCATTTCTGCAGTAAAAGAAAGAGCGTTTTTATACGGCTGATAAGGTGCACCATTTATGGAGGCATATATCTGATCCAGGCCAGACATCTTATCCTGAGCACTTAATTCCAGTGTCAAACCTTTGCCGTAGAATGTGTTGGAGCCGGTTACGTGTTTAGGGATATCCTGGAACTTCACCTCGGTTTTGGGAGCATCCCCATCAGAGTAGAAACGCAATGCGTGTTTTTCTCCAGTAACCATATTATACCAGCGAAGGGCTTGTTTTCCGGTGACATCCAGACGGATCCCTTTATCTCCCAGATTGCTTCCATCCAGGCGGGTTCCCGAATCGGTTCTCACAGAATCGATCTCATCGGAGAGCAGATAGGATTTTGCAGTGCTGTCGGCTGATTCTGCTATTCTGACCCAGAATGGTTTTCCCAGAGGCCAGTAAAGCTTCTTGGAAGTTTTATCTACATATACTTTCTGAGGATGGTCTAAAACTGTGGCCTTTTTTACAGGTTCCTTAGCTGAAGAATGCACGATCAGGGCACTCGTTATCAGTAGGAAAATGTGTGCATGTCTACTCATGATACCTCCTGTCTGCACAAAATTACTGAAGTGGTTAAAATTCGATATTCTAAAGGGTTGTAAGATTCAAGCGTCTAAATCCCGAAAAAGAGAACTATTGTGTAGAAAAATAGCCGCTTTGATGAAAAATGATTAATATCCAGCTCCTCAATTACCAGATACCGACCTGACCAATATAAGGAATTGATCCGATGTCTGAGGCAAAAGAGATATTTTATTTATACTTTAACGCATAAATAAAAAGAAACTTGGCACGTATATGGTATAAATTAATTTCTTAAACCCTATAATGGCTTAAAAATCGTAATTTAAATTGAATTTAATGATTTAGAGTATTTCAGGGATTTTAAATCTGCTTTACTTTTCACTCAGTATTTTCACTCTTTGAGAAAGCTATCGATGAATCCTTTTGTCTTTGTATTTCTGGATGGTTTCGGCCTGGGTGATCCAGCACCTTCTAATCCACTTTTCACCAGTGGAATCACCGTTATTGAAGAAATCGCAGGGAAAAAACTGATAAAAGGGATCGATGTGTCCAGGCCAGAGGTCCTTATTAAGGGGATCGATGCTACTTTAGGGGTAGATGGGTTGCCACAGAGCGCCACCGGACAGACTGCTTTGTTTACCGGAAAAAATGCTCCCGAAACCCTGGGATTCCATCTTCCGGCTTTTCCAGATAAGAAACTGATTGAGCTGATAAGAATGCATAATATATTGAAAAAACTGGATAATGCCGGCTACCGCCCAACTTTTGCCAATGCATATACCGATAGCTACTTTGAGCGGGCAAAGCTTAGAAGAAATATGCACAGTGTGACTACTCACTGTATGCTCAGTGCTGGTCTAAGGCTGCGAAAAGAAAAAGATCTAATGGAAAACAATGCTGTCTACTGGGATATAGTCCGGGAACACTTACATATTAACTACAATCCTCAGGTAACGCCTATTGATCCTTTCTGTGCTGGTGAACACCTGGCTCATATTTCCAGATCTCATGAGTTTGTGCTCTTTGAGTGCTTTGCTACAGATCTGACAGGGCATAGCTGTGACAATCACAAAGCAGAAAAGATACTGGCAACACTGGATTCTTTTTTCAGCGGAATCCTGAAAGCGAAAACCTGCTCAACAAATCTTCTTATATGCAGTGATCATGGAAATATCGAGGACCTCAGAGTAAAAACCCACACTACAAATCTGGTGCCTCTAATTGTTATTGGCCCTGATGCTCACCATTTCTATTCTGTTGAGCGAATAGATCAGGTAACTCCTCAAATACTTACTCTTTTTGGGCTTTAAAGTTTTTTACTCTCCAAATTATTTCTGGCAAAGGATTTGCAAGAAAATATATGATCAGAAAATCAGCTTCGCCTGATCCTGATTTCTCTATTCTATAAATACGCCACACAAGCAGAAACCTAAAAATTATCGCTTCGTGCGAGGTTATTAAATATCACCTTATTAGAAAGGAGCAAAGATGAATGAGTTTAACTCAACACAACTGAAGCCTCAGCTCCGGATGTATGTTCCAATGCCAGGATCATACTATGGAGAAGAACAAATCTCGGTTACTATCTCTCTGGGCAAAAAACGTAATCGAAAGGAGAGAGGGTTACCTGACTGGAAATTAAAAGATGAGTCTTCAGATGATGACTGCCCTTTTGAAATGACCTGATTCCCACTTTTTAGCTTCTCCTTAAATCGCCCAGTATTTTTCTCACTTATTTCTGAAATTCTCTGTAGCAATTAAGCCAGGATATTGACAGCGAGGGTCTGATCAGGTCTGGCTTTTTTTGCTTTTGGAGCAACTATCTCAGCAATTTAGGGTAGTTACGAAACCCCAAACCAGAAAACACCAAATCACAAATCTTAAATCCTAAACAAATTCCAAATCACAGTAACAAAATTCGAAACATGGGACAGCCCGCCTATGCGAAGACGCTTTGGCGGGTTTCGATTCTTTTGTGTAAAAGACACGTCCATAGGCCATGGGATCTATGACATATTAAAAATTTGAAATTCGAAATACGAAACAGGTTAGAGACATCCATTTCTGCTCTTTTCTTGTTTGGAATTTGAATAATTGGTAATTGGGATTTGTTTAGGATTTGGAATTTGCGATTTGGAATTTGTGATTAGATAGTTGAGCAGCTAATTTGGGAAGAGAAAAAAAATCCCCGGAAATCTATATGATTTCCGGGGATACATCAGTTATTCTGAAGAAATGTTCAGATTTTTATTTGCTGACCATCTCGTCATTGCTCTCTTCCTGAGTATTATAATCCATGGAAGCGAGCTGTTTTAACATCTTGAACTTGGCAATAATGTTTTTCTGAGCATTGCTGATGAGCGTTTTGGATGCTTCAGGATTTGCTCTCTGCAGTATTTTGTAACGGTTTTCGTTATAGACGTAGTCAGAGAGAGCAATCGTTGGATCCTTGCTGTCGAGCTGCAGCGGGTTCTGTCCCTGTAAAGCCAGTTCAGGATTGTATCTGTAGAGAGGCCAGTGACCAGAATCCACTGCCAGTTTCTGCTCATTGTAGCCCTGAATCATATTGATTCCGTGTGCAATGCAGTGGCTGTATGCCAGAACCAGCGATGGTCCATCGTAGGCTTCAGCCTCTTTCAGTGCTTTCACCAACTGATTCTGGTTTGCACCCAGAGAGACTTTGGCAACGTAGATATAACCATAGCTCATGGCAATCATACCCATGTCTTTCTTGCCGATAGGCTTTCCACCTGCGGCGAATTTGGCAACTGCACCCATCGGAGTTGACTTGGATGACTGACCTCCGGTATTAGAGTAAACCTCTGTATCCAGAACCAGAATGTTTATGTTTTTGCCGGAAGCAAGGACATGGTCAAGACCACCATAACCGATATCGTAAGCCCATCCATCACCACCTACAGCCCAGACCGATTTCTTTACCAGATAATCAATTACGCTCAGAAGCTCTTTGGCAGTAGCAGAAGAGACTTTAGCCAGTTCCTCTTTGGCTTTTGCAACCTTGACCCGCTGCATCTCAATCAGTTCCTGAGTGGACTGATCTGCAGAAAGAATCATACCGAGCAGGTTTTTCAGTTCTGTGCTGCAGCTTCCATCAGCAATGATCTGCTGTGTAAGCTCCTTTGCATATTCATTGAACTTGTCAACACTCAGACGCATTCCCAGTGCAACTTCTGCATTGTCTTCGAAAAGAGAGTTGTTCCAGGTAGGCCCTCTTCCATCATCCCGCTTTGTATAGGGAGTTGTGGGAAGGTTTCCGCCATAGATGGATGAACAACCGGTAGCGTTGGCGATGTAGAGCCTGTCACCGAAAAGCTGAGACAGCAGTTTAACATAAGCAGTTTCTCCACATCCTGCACAGGCACCGCTGAACTCAAAGAGTGGACGGATAAACTGGCTTCCCTTGACCGATTTGCTGTCATAATATTTTGGATCGGTGTCAGGAATGGAGAGGAAATAGTCCCAGTTTTTGGCTTCCGATTCCCGCAGAGGAGTCTGAGGCTGCATCACTATGGCATTGCCTTTGCCTTTGGTGGGGCAGTTCTGTACACATGCTCCACATCCGGTGCAGTCTTCAGGTGCAACCTGCAGCGTGTATTTCAAACCGGCAAGTTCCTTGCCTTTGGCATCGGTAGACTTGAAAGTGGCTGGAGCGTTTTCCAGATATTTGGCATCGTAAGCTTTCGGTCTGATAGCCGCATGAGGACAAACCAGTGAGCAGCGATGACACTGGATACAGGTTTTTTCGTTCCATACCGGTATTTCCACTGCGATATTGCGTTTTTCGTACTGGGTAGTGCCTGTAGGCCATACACCATCACAGGGAATTTTGGAAACTGGAAGCTCGTCACCTTCCTGTTTGATGATTTTAGCAGTAACTTCTTTTACAAAGTCAGGAGCGTCATCCGAAACGGCTTTCAATTCTTCTACCGGATTTGTGGGAGCTGCAGGGAGAGTAACCTGCTGAATCCCTTCAAGGGCCTTATCGATGGAGGCGATGTTCATGTTAACAATTGCCTCACCCTTTTTGCCGTAAGTCTTTTTGATGGCTTTTTTAATGGCTTCGATGGCCACCTTGTCATCGATTACCTTGCTGATCTTGAAGAAAGCAGTCTGCATTATGGTATTGATACGTGCACCCAGGCCAATCTCCTGTGCGATACCAATAGCATCGATTACAAAGAATTTCGCTTTTTTATCGATAAGCTGTTTCTGGAAACGGCCCGGAAGCTTGTCCCAGATAGTGTCTTTATCATAAGGTGCTTCAAGAAGGAACATCCCGCCTTCTTTCAGATTATGAAGCATGTTGTATTTCTCCACGAAAGAGAAGTTGTGACATGCGATGAAATCTGCAGAAGTGATCAGGTAAGGTTTGCGGATAAAGTTCTTTCCGAAACGCAGATGGGAAGTGGTGATTGTACCTGCTTTTCTGGAATCGTAGTAGAAAAATCCCTGAGTGTAGTTATCGGTATTCTCGGAAATGATTTTTATGCTGTTTTTATTGGCTCCAACTGTACCATCAGAACCCAGACCATAGAAAAGAGCGCTGATGCAGTGATCGGCATCGATGAAGAAGCTTTTGTCAAAATCAAGAGAACTGCCGGTGACATCATCGTTGATACCGATTACGAAATGATTCTTAGGCTCAGCCTTGCCAAGCTCATTGTAGATACCCATTACCATGGCAGGAGTAAACTCTGCAGAACCAAGGCCGTAACGACCACCGATAATAACCGGAGCTGAAGAGAATTTGGAGCTGCCTTTCTGCATTGCTTCACCGATAGCGGTGCATACATCCTGATAGAGCGGCTCACCCATGGAACCGGGTTCTTTGGTTCTATCAAGAACTGCAATTTTCTTGACAGAGGCTGGAATGGCAGCAAGAAGGGCATTCATGTCAAAAGGTCTGAACAGATGAACCTTCACCACACCCACTTTCTCACCCTTTCCAAGGAGATAATCCACAGTCTCATGGACAGTGTCACAGCTTGAGCCCATGGTGATTATCACTTTTTCGGCATCGGGTGCACCGACATACTCAAAAAGGTGATACTGGCGACCAGTGAGTTTTGCAAACTGATCCATGTATTTCTGTACAATTGCAGGACAGGCCTGGTAGAACTTATTAACTGTCTCGCGTCCCTGGAAATAAACATCAGGGTTCTGGGCTGTACCTCTGAGAGTCGGATGATCCGGGCTCATTGCGCGTGCACGGTGTGCTGCAACCAGCTCGTCATTGATCATAGTCCGCATGTCATCGAATGTAAGCTCTTCAATTTTCTGGAGTTCATGAGAGGTACGGAAACCATCAAAGAAATGAACGAAAGGAACCCGGGCTTCCAGTGTGGCAGCATGAGCGATAAGAGCAAAATCCATAGCTTCCTGAACGCTGGAAGATGCAAAAAGGGCAAAACCAGTCTGCCTTACAGCCATCACATCACTGTGATCACCAAAAATGGACAAGCCCTGGCAGGCTAATGCACGGGCGGTTACGTGAAAAACCGTAGGCAACAGTTCACCGGCAATTTTGTACATATTGGGGATCATCAGAAGAAGACCCTGGGAAGCAGTGAAAGTAGTGGTCAATGATCCGGCACTCAGTGCACCGTGAACAGCACCCACCGCACCGCCTTCGGATTGAAGTTCTGAAACCAGGGGTATGGTACCCCAAATATTTTTCTGGCCGGCAGCACTTTTTTCATCTGATATCTCTCCCATGGGTGAGGAGGGAGTAATAGGGTATATTGCAATTACTTCATTAACTGCATGGGCCACGTGAGCACAGGCGGAATTTCCGTCGTGAGGTACTTTTGTTCTGGACATATAAGCTCCTCTAATATAAAAGTGAGTGCAAAAAATCGGTGTTTTGAAAAGACTAACAATATAAATCTCTAACAGACATCATTCAATAACTGAATTAAATTTGCAGGCTCAGAGGCCGTCCCACCGGTCTCATCATTACAAAAAATAGTCAGCAATTAAAAGATTTCTGTGTTTGAATTCGGTTTGATCTTGCCTTTATTTAGCTGTTGGCAATACTATTGGTTTTCGTGTCTGCAACAGCATTTACGGATGTGCAGTTTTCCTCTTT
>JAAYPC010000204.1 GCA_012519985.1 Fibrobacter sp. | reverse complement strand
GTTCCCACCCGATAACCACTGAAGGACGCAAAAACATTAATAGCAATCTTCAGGAGAGTATGCAGTAATTATGATAGACATAATTTTCAAACTTTTACACACATTTAATGCTTATAATACACTCAGGCTTATTCTCTTTAACTATACAATAATTATTTACCATTAATCAAAACTGTGCTGAATATCGGTATTTGTCTGCCAGTTTAAAACCTAAAGCGTGTGCGACAGCAGTTATTTCTTTGACTTGTGAGGCAGAGATATCTCCAAAAGAATAATTTTCTTTAATCCCAAGAATACCCATAACAATTGTCTCAGTTAAACACCCATATGCAAATCCATCTTCAACATTCATGAAACCTGCATTAAGGATCTGGTTATTTGGTAACTTAGCCAACCCGCCGCACATTACCTCTATATCACTTCTCTTGTATAGTTCGGCCTTGCAGTTTGGTGGGACACCTATGTCACAAACTACGCTTCCAGCCTCAACAAATTCGTTTCCAATAAAAGGTATAGCTGCATTTGCACAACAGGCAATCAATTTTGTTTTCTTAATATCTTCGAGATTATCTGAGATAAAAATGAATGGATCTTCATTGTATTTTTCAAGAATTATGTTGCCCAAAACTGTACCCCGCATACTAATAACACTGGTATTTTCAATCAGTTTCCTTACTCCAGAGATCTGGGCAATCTCAGACACAATTCCGGAGATTTGATTATCTGATTCTATGTTGATTATTGATTTGGCAATTTCGTCATAAATTTTTTGTCGTGCTCTAATCAGCCGTTTTAAAGAACCGGACTTCTTACTTCCAATTAAATAAACTTTTTTAACTTTTTCTGCAAGCAGTGCACCATATACCTGACCAATATTACCTGCCCCACCAATAACTGCAGCATCAGCATTTTCTATGTCTAGACCACATTTTTGTGCACCTAAAAGCATTGCACCAAATCCTAATCCGGTAGTCAGAGCATTTCCAGATGTAACGGCAATTCCATCTACAATTTCCAGTGCACGGCAATTATTAGCCGCTATTGAAGAAAACCCTCCGAACCCAATTACAGAACATCCGTCTTTCTTTGCAATACGAACATTGTCACTTAAAAAACTCTGCAATTCATGTAAACGTGAACCATTTATGTCATCTATCAGTTGTTTAGCAGTTCTGTTTATTATATAAAATCTTACCTCTACTTCAACCCCTTGCTTAGATTTAATTTTTAATGGTATCCCTGGAGCATTTACAGAGTAAACAGATCTTCGATTGTACATCTCCCAGCGTTCCTCAGAACTGAGTCGTTGTAGTTCTGGAGCAACTCTTTCCAACTCATCAACACCAATTGCGTGTGCCACAAAACCAATCTTTCTTATCGGGGAATTTGTATTTGCATTGTTGTATTTTTCAGTATATTCACCGGTTTTAAAATTTACTATCTCATTTTCTGAAACACATTTTCTATTTGTATTGCACATATGTCTAATAAGTAAATATCCATCCTGATTGTATAAAATTTTACATAATCTTCTGAATGCAGATATCGTATCATTGATTTCAACATCAGATATTGTTACACCAGGCTCCAATCGTAATGTTGAAGGAGCGCTTGCGGTCGGAAGAGCTCTTATTCCTTCTGATTCTTGCATGTATGAAAACAACAGATACCCCACATTTTTCCAATACTGAATATTTCTAAGCACCGCACTGTCAGCTTTTTCAAAACTTTCAAATTCCACACCGATTAAAAGTCCTTTTCCACGAACCTCTTTGATGACACCTGGATATTCTTGTGATATTTCCAATAGACCTCTTTTTAGTTTTTCACCTTTTCTTGATATCTCATCGAGTGCTGCCCAATTATCCCGTTTCAGCATATCTAATACTTTCAGTCCTATTGCCGAACTGAATTCATCTTCTGCAAATGTACTAGTATGAATCAAACCAAATGATTTTTCGTAAATATCTTTTTTGATTAATACTGCAGATATCTTTGTGAGCCCTCCTCCCAGTGATTTACCAAGCAGATAAATCTCTGCATTCACCCCGGAGTCTTGTGAAGCGAAGAATTTTCCAGATCTTCCTAAACCGGATTGTATTTCATCAAATATCAAAGGTATTTCATTTTTCTCACAGATTGATTTCAGCTCTTTCAACGCCAGTGGATCGATTTCCCGTATTCCACCCTCACCCTGAATAGGTTCTGCAATAACAGCAGTATACAAAGGAAATTGCTTTCTCTCAAGAGAGATCACACCATTATTGATTCTAAAATCGTAAAGGGTTTCGGAAAGGTTTGATATAATTGTTTCAATTTCAAATAAATTTTCCGGGTCAATAAATATTGCATTTATACCCAAATACATGAAAGCTTTACGATATAATCCGTTATGTGTTAGCTGACAAGCGCCTATAGACTTGCCATGAAAGCCCTGTTTTAACGCAAATATGATCGGCCTTGCTTGTAAAGCTTTGGCATTAAGCCTTGTGAGATACCCATGAAACTGCTCAATCGTGAGATTTTCATCAAATATCTGTTCTCTAAGTTCTGTATCTGAAAATATGCTACCAGGAATTTTAATCTCTGGCTGATCATCTCTCTTTGTTAACTGCAGTAACCTTTGCTCAAGAGATTTCTGCATATCCTGTATCTTTAAAACTCTTTTAAATTCGCAATGTTTTATCGCGAGATCTACAGCTTCGGTACCAGAATTTGCAAATCTGACAATTACATCAATTCCTGTTATATCTTTGCATATTGTGGCCATAGTTTCAGCCAATTCTGCAGTGTACTTTTTTGCGGAAAACTGAACATGTATCGGTTTTCTATCCTGAAAAAAACGACAAGCTTCTTCAATAATCTCAGGATTATTATGGCCAAACATGAGTGAACCATATCCACACGTCAGATCTATTACTTTCTTTTCTTCCACAATGCTGTTAAAACCTGTCATTATATGATTTTCAGCTCTTTCGAAAAGAGTTTCTGCTCCCAGCGAATATAGTATTTCTGAAACCAATGGATTCACGAATGCCCCATATTTATTTAATACATCACTCATCTATGCACTCCTTATTGCAAATTCAGATTGAGTATCGATGGCCTGAGCCGTTATCAGGTTACATCATTATTTGACAAAACATCAATCAGATTTTTCAGTTACCATTTATCTTTTTATTTGCGACGGAAATCTTATTTTTTTTCATCAACTCCATTGCTCTTTTCTGAAAGTGTTCATCGCAGTTTTCATTTTGAAGGAGATAATACAGGTCAGCACTTGCGACTTCGCTTTTTTTGAAAAGAGAAGGTAATTCCAGATAGTAACTAGCCCTGATTAATCTTAAAGTGCAATTGCGTTCGTTTCTGTCTATAACACTGTCAATTATTTGTACAGACTGGTTAACAAGTTTCAGTTTTGTCATAGCTTCTTTTGCATCACGGGCTTTGATACCCATTATTGCTGCCATGTATGCCAATGGTTCCGGATTAGTAGGATCTGCAGCAGTTGAACGTTTAAACCATTCCTCAGATTGATATTCGAAGCCTGCCAGAAAGAAAACTTCACCTATATTACAAAGGATTTTTGCTGAATCACCTGTATTCAAACACTTTTTCAATGAATCGATTTTTTGTAAATTTTCATCAGAGAGTTCCGGACTCACTGCAGTTTCTTTATTTGAAATATTATAAGCTATTACAATTAAAACAGACAGCATTATTATCAGAAATGATGGAATAACTTTTAATTTAAACTGATATCTCTTTAAATCTTTTTTTGTTTCTTGCAATTTGCATCTTTTTTCGATGTATAAACCTATCAAAAAAGAACCAGCAACCGCAAGTATTGCCGGAAGATAATAAGCTGCTGCATTGGGGAAAAGAAAGTAGGATAACACTGATGCAACCATATATATAATGCTTATTAGAGAATTTAATACCTTTGCAGTAAAAAGATATGATTTATCGGTAAACAGCAATCCTTCCACCAGATATGCCACAGCGTATCCGGCATAAAAAAATGTCCCGGTAAATGGAAATACTGCTTCGGCACCTGATTTTAACGCAAATATGTCAAATGTAATTAAAGCAATTGATGCGCCTGCATACCCTACACTAAAAAAGCCTTTAAAAAGGTACAAACCCAAAAGAGGTACTACAATAAGCGTTGCTGCAACGGCAGCTATCTCTACAGGTAATTTGCTGAATAGCGACGAATATCCCAATAAAATTAATAGAAATGGTACTGCTATCCCGGTTTGCCTTTTCATCTGGAATTTTCCCCCGATTGCTGTTTGTATCAGAAAAAGTATCTGATACCACCAAATAATCTGTTTTTTAACGGATGATGGTACAATAAAGTGTTTTTTTGGAATGGTTTTTTAAAATCGTATCTAATGTCTAAAGCTATATCATCACCGATTTTCAGTTCAGTTTCAATATTGCACAATAATCCGTTATGAGGCCCAATGAAGATAACATTTCCGGCCCATTGTAGATTATTATTATTTACTGTCGCTATGCGTATCATAATTCTATGTTGATATGCATCAATGAAATCTATGTTTTTATCTATCCAATCTAACATCTGCAAAAACATTGGATACCTGTGGTTATCCTGGCCTATCATTTCAATATTATTTAAAAGCAATTTATATTTATCATGTTCATCTTTCTGAAGAGCATTTTGATTGAAAACATATTCCAGAGAAAGTCTGGCCGGTCCTGAATATTTTAAAAGAAAATCATAATGAACACCAGTCGAAATGTTCCAAATTAAGCTTTTAGGAACATTTTCATTAATTTGATACATATAATTATCATCATAAAAATATGGCCCCAGTTCTGCACTTTCGCTGGAAATTATAGTTAACCCTTTTATCGAAGTTCCTTTGTGCATTGCTCCTTCCAGAAAAATCTGGAAGGGCCCATTTATAAATTCTGATGAAAATTCCAGATGAGGAACCGTATCCCAGTAAATACCGATTTCATTATAGAGTATTTCGAATAAATTAAAATTGATTGATGTTTCAAGGGCATTTATTTGTTTTGGAACAAAGATAGAATATATTGATGATAGCTTCATTTTCGGAAAATATCTGATATTTCCAGAAATCCCATTATCGAAAAAAAAGGCCAGATCTGCACATAAAGGATTTGTTTTTTTATATTCAAGCTCGTTTATATCATACTTCCAACCAATAATTGGATTTAAAAAAGTTGGATGAGCAGATAGACCAGTTCCTGATTCCATTTTTATCCGCCCCAAACGTAGCACTGTCAAAAATTTTTCCATTGATGTAAACGATAAATAATATTCATTAAACTTGTTGACTGGATATAAATTCTTCCTGTCTATATTCATTCTGAAACCGAGATGTGCCGATAGTTTAGCTTCAGCTTCTAAATTATGATTGCTGCTTTTCAGCTTGTAACGCAGTGCATGGTTTGTATATGATATAAAGGCAGCTTCTGCAGTTGAGGTGTCAAATATTCTGCTATAATAATCAGCAGTATTATCATCGCTTAACTCGAAACCATTGTACCAGTCGGTTTTTTGTTCATATGTTGCATTAATTTTTTTTTTCTGACTATTTTCTCTTTCAGTTACTGCAGATACCGGAGATGAATCATTTTCAGAAAAACCAAAATCCGAGGTCTGTGGGTATACTATATACACCATCACCAAAAGAAGTTGTATTGCATAATATAAAGGCGATACTGAGATTTCCAGTTTTTTGTGTCTTACATCCATTAGAATTAATTCATCCGTTAATTTCCTGATTCTTCCTGGTACTTTTTATAATATGACAGTGCCTGAATATTAAAAAGCTATTTTGCTGAGATAATTTTTGTTGAAATATGAATCTGGAAGTGATTCCGATTTGTATTCAGAAAAATTTATTTTAGTAATTTTTGTCGTGTTGATATTGTCGATGATTATAATTTCAGAGACAACCTTTTTTTTCTCGAATAAACCATCAAGCTTGTAGTAGGCTGTTTTCAATGGTTTTCCTGAAGCCGTCATAAATTCCGCTTTTTTAGGAAGATGAGTTCTGGCGTCTGCCTCAAGAATAATTTTTTTGTATAAAGCACTGTTTGTATTGGCCACCAAATCAATAGCCACAGAGGTGTCTTTTTGCAATATCTTGCCATCGTATTTACCTGAAAGATCAACGTCTATAATGTCTCCCACTGCTACATCTCCCATTAATCGCTGAGACATTGTAATAGGGATCGGACGTGTTGTTTTCTTTGTCTGAATCCACATTTTCTTATCCTTTGAAAGGATCAGATTATCCCGCTGATTAGGTGGAGAGAGATATCTCACAAGATAACACCTCTCATTATCAGTCCAGTTTATCCATACAATGTATTCACTTGAAGACTGCAGTTTGTCTTCCCTATAAAACTCAATAGTGAATTTTGATGAATAGTCATGCAGTGCACCTCTGCACTCATCAACTCTATGAAGAATCTCCTTTATGAGTAACTGTTCACTATCCTGTTTCTGGTTGTTTTGAACAACAGTATCATTTTCGCCATCTGCACTGGTCACGATAAACGTAATCGAAGCTATGAGTAAAATTATTGTTTTTATCATATCATCCTCTTCTCAAAGATTGTACTATTTGCAATCGGCAACCGCGTACTGCCGGATAAATCGAAGACATTATCATTGTGCTTACAATGAATTCAAAAACCTGGATTATGAAAAAAGGTTGTTCAAGAACCATGAGTTTAATAACATATCCTCTGGAAGAACCCGGTGGTGGTGCGGTTTCTATGCCAAAAATATTGAAAATACTTATAAGACCGATAGAGATTATTACGGATAGAATTGCACTTGAATAACCAAGAAGTATTGACTCAATCAGAAAATTCCTCAGAATAGCCCATTTTTTACTTCCAAATGAACGAAGCAGTGCTATTTCGTAAGTTCTCTGCATTATCATTATCAACAAAATACTTGTAATAAAAATTACAGAAAAGATCATTATCACTGCCGAAAAAAAACGGAATATGCTTGTATATAGTCTTTTAACAGACTGGTAATAAACAGCCAGCTCATCCCAGGTTTTATATTCAAGTGAAAGCCCTTCCTGCTCTGCTTTCTTTCTGAAATGACTGAAAACAGTATCGAGATCAGATGTCTTTTCAAGTAAAACGATAATTTTATCGACAATCGTATCACCAAACATTTCCCAGGCACTTTCAATAGGTATCTTAAGTGCTACATCATCGTAATCTTTTGAAAATGATTCTGTAATCCCTTTTACTTCCAGGTCAAGGGAAGTCATTCCTGCATCAGGGCTGTTAGTTAATAGTGATAACCAGTCTCCGTTTTTTGCATCCAGAGCCTGTGCCATTCCTTTACCGAGCAGAGCTACTCCCTTGTCCCCACTCACAAATCTGTTTCCACTGTCCATCACCTCACCAAATGCAGACAATTTACGGTCAGCTTCAGGAACAACAGCACGCGCAATAAATGTGGTTGAATGATCGCCGTTTGATAACACTCCGGTAAAGTTAAGTTCTGGTGCCAGAATTGATATCTTTTTAGAAAGGAACTCGTCCCCGGCCACCATTTTTCCAAATATGGCAAGGTTTGATAACTTATATCCCCAAGGCTCTTTTACCTTATTGGCTTCAAACCCTTTTGCGAATATCTGAAAATGCCCCGTTTCACTTCGGATAGTACTCTCAGAAAGCCCCCAGAAGGAATGAAAAAAATATCCACCCATAACCATAAGAGCCAATGTACAGACAAATACAGTCAGCGAAAGTACAAGCGATAATTGCCATCTTCGTATTATACTTAAAAAAGCAATTTTCACTACATCAAAACGTTTGATACTTGTAACAAGCAAGAATAGCAGACTTACTGAAACAATAATATGCAATAATACGGTAGTATAATTGTTAAACATTTCAATTACCTTATTTTAATCTTTTTAATGCATCGGTCACCATCAACTTAGAGTTGTCACTAAGTGATTCCCGACTAAGTGATGTAAGTGAGTCTATAGCCTCTTGTTTCTTCTTGAATACATCTGGAAGGCTTGCAAGTGTCATAGCATAATACATTCTGAGAGCAATATCAGATGGATAGTTTTTTAAAGCTTTCTGCATTATTTCCAGACCTTCCTCAACACATTCAACTGCTTTAATAACGTCTTTCTTTTCATAGATATCGCCCATTTTTGCTCTGTAGGCACCAGTAAGTCCGGTTATTTCAAGACTATCCCATTTACTACTTAACTTATTAAGTAACAGAAATTCTTTTTCTGCTTCTTCGGTATTATTTGGCGGATTCTCCAGAATAAATTTTGCCAACTCTAAAGCATTGGCATAGCTTTCCTCTTGTTGGTAATTTTGATGCAACTGCTTTTTTGTCATCTCGATTTTTTTTCTGTTATTTGAACAGGAAATAATAAAAATCAGCAAAAATATACCGTAAAATACAGATACTTTATTCATTGTATAATTCTCCCATCTTTAATCCTGATTATCGAATTGGAAAAAAAATCGATAACAGTTATGTCGTGTGTTGAAATGATCATCGCACAATTATGTTTTTCCAGAATAGATTGAAACAGATGAAGTATGGAAATCGTTGTTGCACTATCAAGAGATGCTGAAGGCTCATCAGCAATTATCAATTGAGGTGACTTCATAAGTGCCCTTGCTATACACACCCGCTGACGTTGCCCTCCTGAAAGATTCGATACACGTTGATTAATGCATTCTCCTATCCCCATTTCAGAAAGTAATGTAATTGCTTTTCGCCTATCACTTGCAGTTAATTTTCGAATTTGGATGATTGGCAGAAGAACGTTCTCCAGAGAAGTAAGATGTGTAATAAGGTAATTTTCCTGAAACATAAAAGCAATATTTTCAGCTCTCATTGCAGTTAGTTCACTCTCTGGCAAACCGGTTATTTCTTTTCCGTTAAATTTGTAGCTACCTTTTGTAGCTGTATCGATAAGACCAAGTATATGCAGCAAAGTAGTTTTCCCGCTACCTGAAGGTCCTACTAAACAACTCATACTTTTACGGGGTAACTCAAGATCAACATTATCCAGCGCAGTCAGTTTGTTATTTTTACCATAATAATAAACTTTACTGAGCTTTGAAACTGAAACTACAGGACAATCACTCATAAACCATATCCATCATTTTTTTTGCTGTATTTCTGTCAGAAGTCATTTTATCCACTTTTTTTAAAATCAATTCCCATTTTTTCACGGCATCGGCTAATTTCCCAAAACGATACTCTGCAGCAGCCATAGCCAAAATTGCAGCCCAGTCCTCCTTACCAGATTTTGCACAATACTTTTTTAAAACTTCATAGTCGTCTTTTATTCTTTTATTTACTTTAAATATTTCTGGAACTTCAACTAGTGCATTGATCCTGTAGATTCTAACAATATGATTAGTTTTATCAAGCGCAACAGCCCGGTCCAAATCCTTGAGTGCAGCACCAACATACTTTGTAGCTTTTATATCATCATTGACATCACGAGCCATCAATGAAGCAGCAGTTCCCTTCAGAGCCAGCTGAAGAGCACTGTTGGTATCCACACAGTAACTCATTAATGTATCGTAAGCTCTTTGGGTATGAATACTTGGGGATTTATCTGATGCAGCAAGAAATATTTCTGCAATACCACGTTCAAGCCCGTTCATATTTAAGGCATTTATTTTAATAGAATCAATGGATAATTCGGAAATGTTTGATATTATTCCATTAATATCGGACTCCACAGCTCCATACACAATCATTGGAAACAATATTTTTAATATAAATAACCTGATACTCATAAATCTTTCCTCTTTTTAGAAGGTTGTCCTGGACATTATTGAAAACCCCAGACACTTTTCCCTGTCAAATCCTACAAGAAATTGTAAATCAACACCAACTGGTGGTGAAAAAGAAAGAAATAATCCGGGTCCCCATGTCAAACCATCATTGATAATTCTTTTCAACTTGTCATGAAAAGACACTTCAACAAAAGGACCAACAGATGCGGTCATCTTTGTAAATCCTAACTGTCGTGAAAAGGAAATAGCCCTCTCCTGAATATTAAACTCTGCATAATAATTGATAGCTTGCATATTATCAATTGTTTTCAGATAATTAAACCCTTCAGGACGTTTAATAATTTCATCTATCTGCATCGAACTTGCTAATGCACACATATAAGCATGAGTTTCAAATATGGCATATTGACGGGAATGCCCCCAGATCTCAATGTCTGCTCCAAATTCCGGTTTTAAATTTTTATTAATGAGAAACGCACTCCAAACTGTTGGTCGAATTGTTGCACCAAATGTCCCCATTTCAATCAGAGATTCCAGCCTGATATGGATATTATATTCAAACATTAAATAGTTATCTTTGTGTTTACCAAACCAATCGCCTTTTTTTGCAAGGCGCTGTTCCCATAAACCTACTGCAATCAGTGATGATAGTATAGGAGAATGTTCTACTCTTCCGGTAAGAAAAACGGTCAAATGCGATAAATATGTCTCGATATTAAGGTCATTCATTGAAAAAAGATATAGAGCAGCTCCCCCTAAATAGATCTGTTTTCCGAAATACCTATCAATATTACCACCGATCTTATTATATCCAGCATATATTCCCCATTGATCGCCCCGTCCGGTACGGTTGGTATTACCCATAAAACCGAAAGCACTTCCTCCATCCCAGGTATTTATTGTCCGCGGCTGTACATTTACAAGAATCTTTCTTGAAGAGGAATCCTCAGATCCATCTCTTGGTGGTATAACCATTGCACCATAAGCATTATAAAGATCGGTACGATATTTTAACTGCCTTGTATGTTTCTCTAATTTTTTATTCAGCGCAGTCAATTCTATTGTGTCCCCGGTTCTCACCGGTAACTGTGAAGTGATAAATTCATGTTGGTCAGTGCTTATACCATTAATCTTTATTCTTGAAATAACCATCGACTTGTTTTCGTTTGTATATGCATACCTTATAGACAAAAAGACAATTGCTAAAAACAGCATTGCGGGTTTTATCATATTTTACGACCCTTTTGTCGTTAATGTAATTCCACCATCTATAACTATATTGCTTCCTGATGCTATTGGTAAATTTTCCGTAGCAAGCATGGTTATTAATTCTGCGATCTCATCCGGATCAGCAAATCTTCTTTGCGGAATTCTTTCAAATGCTTCAGGACGATTATACCATGGTGCTGTTTTTATTAAATCGGTTGCTACAGGCCCAGGAGATACGCAATAAAATATATCAGAGCCGTTCTTTGCAGCCATATTCCTTGTCCATGAAATCAACATAGACTTTGAAACAGCATATGGCCCCTGCCCTTCCCTGGGACGCACACCAGAGATACTTCCTAAAGAAATAATCTTGCAATTTTCAGATAATTTATGATTTTCATACAGACTTTTATAAAAATTTACATTGCTCCAAAAATTGGTATTCATTACGGAAACCCAATCTGAGTTACTCACTGAAGGCAAAAGATTATCTCTTATTATTCCGGCATTCAATACCAGAACATCTATAGTACCGTTTTCAAGAGTTTTTACAAATGAAGTTACTTCATCTTCACGAGTAATATCAAAAACAGCCGTTTCACTACATTTTGCTTTGCTGTTCAGTTCATTGCACATTTTTTCAAGTTCAGGTGAAACTTTCCTACAGTTAAAAAAGACAAAGCTGCCTTTTTTAATAAATGCCATTGCAGCCGCATATCCAATTCCCCGTGCAGCTCCTGTCACAATTATCTTACGCATTTCTTCCCTTTTTATCCGATTTTCATATTAACCTTATTTTACTTTTCGTGATTTTTTATTTTAAATTAATAATCATTTCATATTTTTACTGACAGCATTTTTTCTTCTATTCCATTAATCCGCTGACCGGTCAGATAACATCCTGGTCGTAACAGGTATTCAAGTACATCATTCATTTTTTCATCATCCATACTATTGGAAGTGACTAAAAAGTTTACCGATACCTTTTTCCTGGCAAGCTCCAGAGCAGAAACCTTTACAAGAGCCTCTATTCCATCAATAAGCTCTAACAGGCCATCAAAAATAACAGGTATATTGCAAAGCAGTAGAATTGATGCTCCTTTTTGCCTCATTATTGGCCTATATAAAGCTTTAAGTGAAATAAAAACACTATTTAACAATTTTTTCAAAACAAAGGTATCAACCTGTTTGGATAAATAGACTACACTCAATACCGAACTCCGAGGCATAAAACCGGAAAAAACTTCAATTAAACTATCGCTTACTTCTTCAGGAATGCAGCTATCCGTTGTGTCAATGTTTTTTTCCTGTAACCATTTTGACAATGAGAATTCAATTGGAGATATGTTTTTTACAATTTCTGCACTTTCATTTTTATCATTATATATTTCGATCACCAAGACATTTTCCATTGTTTCTCTCTTCTTTTCATTATGAGTTTATTAATAATTTTTCCAACAATTTTATGCTGCTCAATAAATGAGCTGTGGCCACAACCTGGTAATAAAATCAATTTAGAATCTTTTATCTCTTCTGACAACTTTTTTTGAGTTTCCGGATTAAATATATAATCCAACTCACTGCTCACAATTGTAACATCAATAGATATTTCTTTTGCATCTTTTATAATATTCGGTTTATTTTGTAATGCGTTCAAAAACCGTAAAAGAGCCTTGCTGTTTTTATTGTAATCAACGTATGATTGCAGAATACTGCTTTTCAGATCGCGAAGTTTTGTCAAATATTTAGAAGAAAAAAACCATGGATATATTGCTGTGTAAACGGCAAAAGTATCACACGAACTCATCAGCATAGTTTTAAACATATCTATGAGAGTAAAAGCATGACCAGTTATTTCCAATGAAGTATTTAGAAGAACCATTGATGATACACGATCAGGAAATTGAGAACAAAGCCGTATTGCAAACTGTCCACCAATAGAATAACCGACTATCAATGCATTATATATTTCTTCATACTTCAGAACTGCACCAATATCGTTTACAATATCATCAAAATTGTACTGAATTACATTTTCAGGATCGTATGATTGTGATAACCCGCAGTCTCTGTAATCAATAAACAATAAACGTGAAAAAGATGAAATATCCAAATCACGTATTTGCTTTACCCATGCATCTTTTCCATGAAACAATCCGTTTAGAAACACTGTAGTTACATTTGAATTCTGATTTCCGGTAATCCAGTAATTAATCAGAAATTTTTCTCTCTCGAGAACTTTATTTTGAATTACTGTTTCATTTGCATCAATAACATTCATTATTAACCTTCACTTGATAAAAACCAGGTGTTTCTTTCAACACGGTTCCTCTGAAGCGGTTGATCGAATTCATCTCTTTCATATTTATGGAAAAATGCCCGTTTAACCTGAAAAGATCTTGCACTGACAATTGGCTTTCCATCATTTGTATAAGAATAGAAGTTACATTCCATAATTTGATCATCAATATACGTTCTTTCCACTATAACAGTACATTTTCCGGATTCTGGATGTCTACTATGAATGCAAATCTCTTCTCCACCTATTGGCAATCTCCCAAAAAGGTGCGATATTCGTGACAGATAAACAGCATATTGCAGACATGAGTCATAGCCAAGCGGAGATAGATGAAATGAATTTTTCACACCTAAAACAAAGGACTGCTGTTTGTTTTGACAGTCATATTCTCCTATCAAAAACCGGCATGATGAATCAAAGCTAAATTTACCTGTCAGACTTTGAAAAAGATGACCGTGAGAAGGATAATAGTACTTGTAATATGATTCAGATTCAAATTTAATATGATTGTCTAACCCTTCAGGAACAAATGAATCTCGTCCAATTGTATACTGACTGGAAACGATCACTGTACAGGTTGCATTAAGCCTGCGCCCCAGTATTTTTGAATTCGTAGCTGATATCCTGGGACTTGTAATTTGAATTTCGAGTTCATACTGACCATCTACATTTTTCACAAATAATATCTCGATACGTGTATCAATAATTTTTCCTGGTTGAACAGCCAGAGCACGTTTTATAAATAAATTTTTTAGGTTTGATACCAGAAGATTCCTTTCATTGAAAGCCCACTCCACAAACCAAACCGCAGTTTCAGCAAAAAGTTCCATAATAACTGTTGCAGGAATAAAGCATTCTGATCCAAATATATGATCTTTCATAAATGGAAATTGACCAGTATTGAAGCATATATTCACAAAAGGAATATTACATTGTAAGTCCATCGTCTGGGCAAAAGATAAAAGTGGTAAATTTATCCTTTTACAATCTTTTTTAATTATTGTTGCTTGCATAACTGCTTTCCGATCAATTTTACTTTTGTATTTTTTTCAATGCAGCATCTATGCTTTCTTTACTCATTTTTTCGAAAGGAGCTTTTTTCAATGTAATTTTATTAGCTTTTGCAATAAATGATCCTGTGTCCACAGATCTAATAGTGCCTCTCACCAGTAATGTGTCCTCTGCATTATCGGTGATAATACCCTCTGCAAAATATGCAACATGCTGGCAAATTGGCTCAATAATGCTTAAATTATCAATTCTAACTGGCAACTTCGTGAAAAAATAGGTCTGATCAGAAATTGGATTTAAAACACTGCATGTAACTGCCATTTGCAACATGCTGTCAATACCCAAGGGCGACACTAAAAATGATAAGTTTTTCTCACTGATATGATAGTGATTTTCTTTGTTGCCGATTGAGAATTCACAGGTAAGCTTCATTCTGTCTTCAGAAAGCCAAAAATTTCCAGTTAAACTTCTGAACAATTCCCCGTGTGTTTTTACAAACGTTTGATAGAAGCGGTCCTGGCCTAATGAAAATTTACATCCATCAGTAGCATCAAATATTAAATCTTTAAAATTATTTCTATCATCACCAATACCGAACCTTATTTTTGCATTAGCAACGATTTTTGATTTCCGTACAACTTTTCCATCCGCATTTAACGCATCTGCACGGAGCTCAGCAAAGAACGTCCCCGAATCCGTTTTGAACGCAGTGACTTCTATCTTAGTAGATTTTCCAACCGGAACTGAAATTGTTCTGAATATTTCAAACTCATCGATCAGAAGCGGAAAATTCCTGTTATCATTTATTACCGAACAAGTCTCAACAAGCAACTCCAACATTACTGCACCAGGCAATAAACAATTTCCTGCAAAAAAATGATCTTTCATGAAAACGAACTGATCGGTTCCTAAATCGCACTCCAATGTACACTGGTCCTTGTCTTTTTTGACACATCCTGTGGTCAAAAACAAGAGGTTATCAAAATGCATTTATCAAAGTTCCTTTCCACGTATAATCTGCACCGATTTCAATTCTGCAATCATTCGTTTACAATCCACAGTACAAACAACTGCATTAAATAATGTATGTTCGCTGTTTTTTGGTATAACAAATGTTATGATTTCTCCCTTGGAACAACCGCAATCACCATAATAACATATTTCTCCTACAGAAGCCGGTGTACAATTATAACCATTCCAAATTGAGTAAAATGAGACCTGTTGGATTGCAGCAGTACACTCACTAACCGGTAATATGGTTAGAGGTGTATTTTTATGCAAAAAGTAGGATGCAATAAAATTCTGCTGATCCGATATTGCTGCAAGAATTTTTGTAGAATCATTCCAATAGAATCTTCCGGTTCTGGTTCGAAGCAAAGGCCCATATGGGTTTGAGGCCATTGAATAGATTTCATCTTTTGTCACATTATACATTTCTGATTTATTATCAATAGTTAAATTGAAGCCTTTTGAATTTACATCATCATAGCTTAAATCAATACTAAAATGAGCTATAGCGACATTATTTCGGATCAATTTTCCAATGCTATTGAACTGATCCATTGTTATAGTGCAATCATATACACAGTGTTTTTCATACATCTTTTTAAGATGTACATTCATTATAGTAATTTTGTTCTCCGGAAACACAGCAAAGCGAAGCGGAGTATAATTTCTAATGCATCCGGTCTTTTTGTTGAAAAGTGCAGGTTCACACAGAGCCAAGCATTCTACACCTATTTCACATTGAAACATCAATGGCATTACCGGTTTGGAGTTAATGATATGATGCTTGAGATACTGGTGAGTTTCTGGTGATATTTTAACCTTTATGACAAGTTCACCGTTTTTGTGATAAACTATATCTTCTTCTGAAACTTCTGAAATAAAATCCCGTGAAATCATAGGTCATCCGGTAAACCTTGAAAAAAGTATAGATGCATTCTGACCACCAAAACCGAAACTGTTGCTAAGAACGTTATCGACTTTGCATCTTCGTGCTTCATTTGGTACATAATCCAGATCAAGTTCAGAATCTCTTTCATGCCAGTTTCGTGTCTTGTGAACCACATTTTCAAGAATTGATTTTATACTTACACAAGCCTCAATAGCACCGGCAGCCATTATCCCATGACCTATCATAGATTTTGTTGAAGAAACTGGAATTTTATATGCATGATCTCCCAAGACTCGTTTCAAAGCGACAGTTTCCGTGTAATCATTCATTTTAGTGGAAGTACCATGTGCATTTACATAGCTTATTCCCTCTGGTAATATTTTGGCATCATCGAGGCATGCACGTATTGTCCTCTGGGCTCCCTTCGCATCTGGATCAGGATCGGTAGCCCGATATGCATCAGAAAACGAACCGTAACCTTTTAATTCGCATAATATGTTTGCACCTCTTTTCTTTGCATAGGAGAGGTTTTCCAGAATCAGAATTCCGCAACCGCTTCCCATTACAAATCCACTCCGGTTTCGATCAAAAGGACAGCATGCGGTTTCTGGGTCGGGATTGGTTGTCAAAGCTCCAATTCTTGTAAAGCCTATCATCCCGGTAAGTTCGAAATTGAATGCACCACCTGCTATTGCACAATCTATGGAACCCTGACGAATCTTTAATAAGGCTTCACCTATTGCATTGGTCCCGGATGCACAAGCAGTTCCAATACTCAGCTGTGGTCCCGTAATATTATAGACCCTGCTTATAAAATGATTAATACTATCACGATCGTTAAACGGTGTAGCTTTGGCAATAGGATATTTCTGTAATTTATCCCAAAACATTCTCCTGTTAAAATTATCTCCCATTCCGCAGTCTTTCAGTATAGCAATATACTCTGATAAGTAAGCAGATGGTCCCATGGCACGATCAGCAATAAAGCTCCCTATACAACCTGTGGGTCCTATTTCATCAATATTTAACCCTGACATTTTTATTGCTTCTTCAACAGCCATAAAAAATTTAGCTACACAGTCATCTTCAGGAATGTATTTCTGTAAAAAAGCATTTGCATTTTTTTCGGATCGTTCGAATTCAGGCATACAGCCTGCTATTCCCACTATCTCACCGCAAATTTTCAAATCCTTAATTTTTGTAATACCATTTTTCCCGTTTAGAACCGATTCCCATAATCGTTCTATTCCAAATCCAAAAGGCGTTACGGCACCAATACCTGTTACAACAACACGTTCCATATTACTTCACCCTTTTTTTTCTATCACCAAACACACCATTGCACCACTATAATCAAATGATGTACATAATACCCTCTGTATAGAAGCCTTTTTTGGATTATGGATAACAAACTGTTCCTGATTTTTACCTGCAATACTTGTTGTACGTCCAATAATTCCTGCTATTCCCATCTCCATTTCCAATATTGCCACAGCAGAAGATATAGCACCTGAAGCAGCGAGGGGATATCCGATAGAACCATTTACAGTGGTAATTAATGTTTTTGAACCGAATAAAGAACTATATACTTCGATCTCTGCATCATCAATAACCGGAATTCCGCATCCAGTTGCCTGCACAAGATCAATCGAATCAAGTGATATACTATTTCTTTCCAAGGTGGTCCTTACAAAAAAGCAATATTGCTGTGCAAGCTCTTTTACGTCCAAATTTCTGAAGCGTGGCACATACCCATTTCCATATGCCAGTATTTTCCCATAGGACTTACCACCTCTTTGGTACAATTTCTCTTCCGATTCCAGAATGAGTGATGCTGCACCTTCTGCCAAAATAAACCCATCACTTTGTCCACTAAATGGTCTAGAACCATTTTCTGTATCAGATGCAAAACCATCTTTTTTCAATCTATCAATAAAATCAACTGCAGGATCCCATTCAGATCCTCCAGAAACAACCAAAGAGGATCTTTTGTTACAAATTGCTTCGTATGCTTCTCCTATTGCGATCATTCCCGATGACGGCCCATTTACAATACTGTAATTAATTCCTTTTATTCCATATTGAATAGAGATCTGTCCCCCAGTCGTATTGGGTAAACGTGGAAGTATCCAAAGGGGAGGCATTGCTCTATACCCTTCGCGTCCAAGTTTCTTATAATCGATTTCACCTTCTTCTTTGAGGCAATTAAGAAATATATCTTTCGAACTAATAATACTCTGTACGATCCCGGCTCCGAATATAACACCAGTTCCATCAATATCTTTTTCCAGAATTTCTGAAGTAATGCCTGCATCTTGCAATGCAAGGCTGGAAGAACAAAGACCAAGAATAACCTGGCGAGTCATAAAACGAATTGATTTTTTATCCATTATATAATCTTTTGGATTAAAATCCGGAACCAACCCCACTATTTTTGGATAATACAAATCATCAACATTACAATTATCTAACGGATTCAATCCTGTCATGATAGCTTTGCAATGATCTGCCTTCCCAATTCCAAAAGGCGAAATGGGTCCAATACCCGTAATATGAACTGGAATTAACATTACTAACCTCGTTTCCTGTAAACCCTTCAGGGAAATCAGGCTCTATTACTTATTTAATTATCTACCAAGCTATAAAAACGCTGTGAAACTAAATTATTATGCAATAGCAGATAAATCAGTTAACAGCAAAGACCAACTCTACTTTTTCAGACACGATTAGCTTCAGTTCAGCCTATTACACAGCACTGAATACAAGTGACGCATTGCCCCCCCCGATTCCGCTTGAATTACTGATACAGTATCTGGCCCTCTGCAGTCTCTGACACGAAGATGATATTGATAAAACATGTTCATCATTTGTTTCGACATAATTTAATGTCGGGTGAATAATCTTCTCTGATAGCGAGCGGGCACAAACAAATGCCTCTATGGCACCGGAAACTGACATGGTATGCCCTACCATAGACTTGGTACTATTTGCCGGAATCGAACATGAATATGTTCCAAATACATCATATATAGCTTTAGCTTCTTCACGATCATTCGTTTGTGTAGAAGTACCATGAGTATTGATGTAATCGATTTCATTTGGTGAGATACCTGCATCTTGAAGTGCAGCCCTCATAGCCCTGGCTTTCCCCTCACTTGAGGTGTCCGTTAATCTGTATGCATCCATTGACACACCATATCCACTAATTACTACAAGCGGACGTGCACCTCTTTTTTCTGCATGTCGTCTGTTCTCAAGTACCAAAAGACATGCGCCCTCACCCAATACAAAACCATTCCTACCTTTATCAAACGGACGCATTGCTGATTCAGGATCGGTATTAGGTGTATGCATATTGAGTCTGCTAAACCCGGAAAGAAAAGACGGACTAAATTTACTTTCAGCACCTCCGGCAATAATTACATTTGCCTCCCCGTGTTTAATCATCTTCGCAGCCATTCCAATAGCTTGAGTGCTGCTTGTACATGCGTTCACAATAGTCATACCATAACCGCTCAATCCACATGCTATCGAGAGATGGGACAAAAGAATGTTGGGATATGTATCAAGAAACCATTTTGGATTACGGTTTTCAAATCGTTCAAAGGGGTAATCAACTCCTAATGCAGTTCCAGTACCTATTATTGCACCTGTATTATATCTTTTGGTGTCAATATGCGGAACGATCCCGGCGCTTTTTAATGCCTGCATTCCTGCATAAACAAGCATTTTCGATACCCTGTTCATGCTTCGAACCATTTTTTTATCCTCGATCTCATTGTCAACACAAACTTCCACTGCAGGAGCAAGCACATGTACCCCATACCCAGCAAGTTCTTTATGGCACGATCCTATCGATCGCACACCGTTGAGGCCATTGAGGAGGTTTAACCATACAGATTCGGGATTATCACCAAGCGAACAGACAATTCCAAATCCAGTAACTACGATTTCCGTCTCTTCCATTGATCGATTCTGTTCCAAATTTGATGTTCAACACTCAACCAGCAATTTTTTTCTCAATAAAATTTACAATTCCTTTTACGGTAAAGAAGACGTTAGGGTTCTTAGTTGATTGAAACATTTCTAAAGTGTTATTATCAAAATGTGAATAATCTTTAATTAGTCGGTTTCTTACCTCATCTTTCATTTTATTATCATCATTGAAAATCTGAACTTCTCTTAAAAAAGTCGGAAATATATCCCCGGGGTTTATTTTAATCCCGAATTCCTGTTCGATATTGTACATGATATCAACAAAATCGATTGATTCTGCAGCTAAATCATCAACAAGATTGGATTCAATTGTAACATCCTCAACTTCGACCTGGAGAACATCAACTAAGATTTTTTTTACTTTTGTTTCTGTCATATAACTTCCTTTTAATAATTAATATGGTTTTTTATGATTCAAATAATGTTAAAAGGGTGTATTTTCTATATCCATATTAATATTTTTTGGTCTATCAGTATAATATGTTGGTTAACATCTTCTGTACCAACATAAATCAAGAGTACTGAATAATAGCGATTTGATAAATTTTTAGTAAACTCTTCACCAAATCAATCTTTTTAAGAGTTCACAACATTCGGATGAAGCATAAACCGGGTAATTGAACAGTTAAACTTTTATGGGCAACACTCACTTGTTCAAGTATTTTGTTATCACAAACCCTGGCTTCATTATCTTTTTGCATTTTCTCATATTAACAGTATGTATAGACAATCTAATAAATGTTTTATTCCCAGTGCAAGTTACTTTTATATTTTTTTGTTTCTATTTAAAATAAAGTAACACTTCTAAAAAGAATCTTTTTCACGAGGCAAATATTAATATTGAATGATTCTAAGTTCTTTTAATGCAAAATTCATGACTAAATGAATGGGAACATACTTAAAAGATATTTCTACTGTTTTAAAATAAATCACCAGACAAACTTCTTAGCCTAAATTAAATTTAAAAAAGAGTCTACTGTAAATCGAAATAAACTCTCTGATTACAAAAACAAATAAAACTGAATTAACTGACAAACAACTGGGATAACACTTCCTTATCTGAAAAAAAACAAAATTTCGCAGGTGAATTTCAGATCTCTGCTGTTTTAATGGAATCTTATGGGGCATTTATAGTGATTCACATGAAAAGAGTTCCCCTTTAATATCTATCTTCAATAATATAAAGTCGATCAATTGAAAGCATAAAAAGGAAAGGAGAGGAGTTAAAAGAGGCAAGATATAAAAAAGAGAATTAGACTGGTCAGAAAAATTTGCTAATAAGCTTTGTACCAATCAATAAAAGAGCTCCTGCGCTCGGCAAAACAAACTTGGAAAGATACAAAGTAGATGGTACTGCAAGAGACTGACATCATTTTTTTATATACCGATGCAATCGGTGAAAACTAATGTACGTATAGTATCGGATTTTACTAATCTGCTTGAAAGGACCCATTCCTGAGAATGCTGTCTATTACAAAAACGAAGTGGTCTTTTCGTGGTATTCACTATATTGAGAGATATGGTAAGGTAGGTGGACAATATCCGGCTCCCATTTTTGATTGTAGGCCAAGATCCATTTTTTTTAATTAATCTCAGCAAAGATATCGCAGATTTCGGTTTTTACGATACCGTTATCTATGATAGGGACGGTCAACTGACTTTAAATTTTACAACTAAAAATGGAATAGCTCAGACTTTATACCTCATCCGGCTCAATCAGCACGATAATAGCGCGATGCCTTCCATTTCGGAATTACGCACAGACAACTTGTTTTCCAAGGTAAGATTTATAAATACTGGAGAAAGGGATGGGTTTGGCTTCGATGATTTCACGATTGGCATCATCCACCAGATTAATTCAAACCCGGTTCCCGAATCATCAAAGATAACGATGCTGCTCTTTGGTCTTACCGCTATGGTCTATGTTACACTAAATACCCGTAAAGGGATATAAAAATTTCAGTTATGGGTTACAGCAATGCCCGATACCTGAATACACAAAGGAGGATACCAGAAACAGCTTCCAATCAATCAAAGCCGATCATGCATCTACTTTTCCAAAATGCCTTTTACATAGGGGGCACAAGTAATTGTGCACATATAAACGGTCACTTTGGTTTTTTTTAATTTTCCTACACCTGTTCCTGTTTGGAAATTCTGACCCAGGATTAGTTTTGAATTCAATAAAATTCTCGTAAATTAACCGGACATCACTGGATCGAAATAGTTTTCAAGGTTGTACAACTGATACATCGTCTAATGCACTCTCGTTTTTCCCCTCTGAACTATGATTCATTTTACTCCCATAGAAATTTTCCATAATGCTCCAGAGAACAGCTCTGGCCTTTTTTGCACTCTCTTCGCTTTTAAAAGAAAAACTAAGCTGATTGTTTCTCTCACTCATGGTATTCAGAATCACTGTAAATGCATGTGATTTCCCATCTTCGCTATTTCTCAGCTTAATTATTCTTCCATAAGAGATGACCGATTCTACATCTATTACTTCTGAACCAGATCGAAACAATTGGTTGGGTTTGGCAGACTCCATCATAGTCTCTAACTGTATCCGTGCTTTTCTGGCAGACTCCCCTCCTTTGAAATAGCAAAACGCCACGCCTTGTCTGGTTAAAATCCGGAAAAAATGGGACATGGCATTTTTCCTTTTTTCTTTTGGAATTTCTTGAACAGCACCAGCATAAATGATATGCATAATGTTATAGCTATCGAAAGTAGTACTGAAGATAACCGTATTCATAAGTGCCTCCTGTTTGGGGAGAAGGTGTTACTAACAAAAACTGAGCCATTTTTAAATGCCACTGAATCTTCAAAAAACCCGATTTTATCATCACAAATTCGCAGGTGATTTCCCAATACTGCAAAAAGTGGAAACAGTATGAAATCAGGGCATTTTATTATATTTTATCTGGCCTTTTATTTAATGAATCAGGATAAAGAGGGATTGATTCCAGGATGAAAAATGATGAATATGCCATAGATAGCGATCAGCAATCCGAGAGTCTGGAACGGCAGAAAAAGTATCAGGCGATTGCGGAGATCGCCGCTTTACTTCATAGCGACTTATCTGTTGAAAAACTATGTGAGTTTATCTGCAGGATTGTTAATAAAGCTTTGAGGTATCCAGATTTTACAGTTGTGAAGATGCAGTTGGGAGAGTGCTGTCGCAGTACATCCGAAAACGCAGAAACCCCATGGAAGATCAGTAAGAGTTTTACCACGCCCGATTCTCTTAGCGGATCCATTGAAATCGGTTATTCCTCAGAGAAGCATTGGATAGAAGCTTCTCACCATTTGAAGGAATACAGATCTTTTCTGGACAGAATTGCCATTTTGATTTCAGGATCGATTAGCAAAGAGGATTTTGAGCTGCTACTGCTGGAAAATATTGAACGGAATAAAGAACTAAGCGGTCTGGACCGGGTTAACCAGATAATAAAAAAGAATGATTCTATAGAGGTAATGCTCCAGGAGATCTGCCACGCTCTTCCAGCATCCTGGCAATATCCCAAAAGCACTTGTATTCGTCTGATATACGGCAAGACCATCTACACAAGTGATAATTTCAAAATTACCCCATGGGTGCAAAAACAGTCTTTCCAGGTTCCTGGTGAAGCAGAAGGATGTTTGGAGGTGTACTATACCTCCGAATTTCCAGAAGAGGATGAGGGACCTTTTCTAAAAGAAGAGCGAAACTTATTAAACATTATCGCCCAACTGCTTTCCATAGCTATTGTTTGCAAGATTCATGAGCAACTTACCTATGAAAACAGAGAACGACTAAAGGAGCTGATGGCAATTAATCGGACAACTGACCTGATTATGAAAGGCAAGCCGATAGATGACACTCTTCAAAGTATCTGCAATATCTTGCCCGATTCCTGGCAGTTTCCCGAGCATGCTGCTGCAAAAATCATATTTGAGGGTCGTGAATATGTATCCAGACAATTTACCGAAACGCCCTATGTACAACGGGAGCAGTTTGTCACTTTTGACAACCAGTCCGGAACTGTCGAAATTTATTACCTGACGAAATTGCCTGACTATGCCGAAGGACCTTTTCTGAAAGAGGAAAGAAATCTTTTATTCAACATAGCACGGCTGATTGCTCATTACATCAACAACGAAAAAGGACGCAGGATATTAAAATCTATTACTGTCAGACAAGCTGTAATAAGCAGAAAAGAAACCAGTGTGCCTGAAAGTGAGAATTTGTCTGGAAGCGATAGAACGATAAAAGCAAGTTATGTGGTTAAAAAAATTCTGGTAGTATCTTCTGTTCAGGATGCTTATCTTCTGGCTGCGGAATCATTTAACAACAATCAGTTCAGAGACCCTTACCATCAGAATAATATCTGGTCTTTCCCTCAGTTCACATTTTCATCTTCCATCGATGATGCTGCGATTCGATTGGATAATCAGCATTTTGATATCGTGTTCATAATTGCCTTTTCACCATTTCATGACATTACAGAAATTTATAAACCCTTAAAGTCAAAACATCCCGACACTCAGTTTTTCCTGGTCACAAAATCTCCCGAACAAATTTCTGTCCTTCAGTCAGTTCTTCTAAAGGAAGGGCACTTTAAGACATCACTTTTTGCCTATGAGGATCATCCGGAGTTTCTTATCGTTCTATGCAAATTGTATGAAGATTCCATGAATTGCGACCAGGTGATGGCACCTACAATATTACTGGTTGATGATTCTCCGGAGTATTATACCCCTGTTATACTTGATTTTTACAGTACCGTTTTTAACCAGCTCCGAAGTAAAGCTACTGCCGGCAGGAAAAAAGGCCATACCAGAATGCGGATGCTGTTGACCTGTAATTATGAAGATTCAGTTCACATTGCACTGCTTCACTCGAATTCACTGGTTGCTGTTTTTTCCGATATTGAATTCCGCAAAAATGGTGTACTTCATTCGAATGCCGGCTTTGAATTGTATGATATCATAAACGAATATTCTAAAAACACCAGATTCATTCTTCACAGCACGGAAAAATCCTTTGAAGAAAAGGCCAGGTTAAATAAAAACATTGAATATCTTTACAAAGGATCTCCTCTTTTTTACAGGAACTTATGCGAACGCATCGACAGCATGCACTTTTTCGATCTGAAATACGAATCAGAAGGCAAACAATCATTCAATAATTTCGTATCGTTTCTGAAATTTTTACCGAAACTTAATCCGACTCAGATTAATGATCTGGCAAAAGACACCAACTTTCTAAACTGGCTGAAAGTACAGGGACTTTTTGATTGTGTCAATCAGCTTACCGGTACAGTTAGCGCTTCTTTAAGTGATGAAGAATCTTCTGAACGCATCTCTAATCTTCTAAACAATGCAGTTGAAAAGGAGATTTACCCACCCATAGTTCATTATGGTGCCGAGGAAAGCTTAAGTGAAAAGGTGATAACCACGGTATCTACCGGCTCATTGGGGGGAAAGGGTAGAAATATTGCATTTCTTCATTCATTGACCTCCTTGAAATCCCTGGATTCTTCAGGATCTCTTATGCAGACAAGAGTACCTCTTACTCTAATAATAAGAAGCGATGAGTATGAACGGATCCTTCAGGACGAAAGGATTTTAGGAGTCATCAAGAGTACTGATTTTAAGGCTATACAAAAAGCTTTCGAGGAGATAGAGCTTTCAGATGAAACGATAGAAGCATTGAAAAGATTTGTGGAAATGGTTGACACACCGCTGGCGGTGCGCTCATCCAGTCTCTTTGAGGATTCTGTTTACCGGCCTTTTGCCGGAAGTTTTGAAACCTATATCATTCCCAACAGTCACCCTGAACCATCAGTGCGCCTGCGGCAGCTTATATCAGCAATAAAGCGCGTATATGCTTCGCCATTTAAACCTGAGACTCAGTTATACTTTTCCCATACTGGAAAAATGGCTGTGGAGGACCGAATGGCAATCGTGCTGCAGGAGCTGGTAGGTGAAAGGCATGGTGCTTATTATTATCCTCAGATAAGCGGAGTTGCCGGATCTTACAATTTTTATCCGGTGGGTCATATGAAAGCTGAAGATGGATTCGCTGTAATAGCATTCGGATTGGGCTTTTTTGTTGTTGAGGGAAGAGGTGGCCACCGGTTTTCGCCAGTTTATCCGGATATTGACTTTGGTTCGGTTAAAGATATGATAAAAGGTTCTCAGACAAAATTCTATGCAGTTAATCTCGAAAGGGAATCTCTTGACTTTGACAGGTATGGTGAGAAAGCGGGGCTGGATCTTCTGGATATCGAAACAGCCGAAAGCCATGGTACGCTCAATCATTGTGCATCGGTTTATGATTATGCCAACGACCGGATCACACCCGACCTTCGCTTGCCGGGTCCAAGAATCGTAGATTTTGCAAATATTTTAAAGTATGATTATTTACCACTGGCCAAAACGATCAGTAATGTGATCCAAAAACTTTCTTCCAGTATGGGAACTCCTGTGGAAATAGAATTTGCCATAAATAACTGCAATACTTACAAGTTTTCGCCAGTTTTTTATCTATTGCAAGTCAGGCCTCTCAGCGGTGAGCAGTTGGGCCATAACATAAGTATCAAATCAACTGATTCCAGTAAATGTATACTTTACTCTCAGACATCTCTTGGTAACGGAAAAATTGACACTCTTACCGATGTGATTATTATTAAAACAGAGAATTTTGATCCGACCAAGACAGACGAGATGGTCAATGAGGTCGATTATTTTAACCGGTTGCAAGTGATAAATAAGCGAAGCTATATAATCATAGGCCCCGGAAGATGGGGTACAAGAGATAAAAGCCTGGGAATTCCTGTCACCTGGTCTCAGATTTGTAATGCAAAAATAGTCGTTGAGATCGCCATGAATAATTTCCCTCTCGATGCTTCGTTAGGTTCCCACTTCTTCCATAATATCACTGTTATGAAAATCGGTTATATTGCCATTACCAATACCAGAAAAGATGAATTTATAAACTGGGATGCATTTAACAGCATGGAATGTGTGGAGAATCTCAAGTACTTTAAATTGTTGAGAAGTAATAAGCCTTTGAGTGTTCAGCTTGACGGTCGAAACAAGCAGGCATTAATCACCAGAGAGTAATATGGGTCCAATAGAAGTAGCTATTTTTGCCGAACATAAGACACTGATATCCGAAGGGTTGAACTTAACTCTTCAGCAAATTAAAGAAGTTAAACTATGCGATATCGATTTCCGGGACCCTTTACTGCACACAATAATCAAAAAAGAATCTTTGAAAATTGTCTTTTTTGTGGTAAAAAATCTCGACAATTCTCATTATACTGAGATAATCGATCTCAAAAAAAGATCTCCATCTATAAGCATTCTGGTAATTTCCATGCAAATTACCAAAGATTCAGTTTTTAAGGGGATCAGATGCGGTGCGCAGGGATTTATCTCAGCCGATGCATCACCACAGGAAATCCGGGAGGCGATTTTCACGGTTCGTAATGGTCACGATTTCTATTCTTCAGCGATCACCAGCTTATTGGTCAGCAACTACACTAATCTGATCAGAAACGAGCAAAACCCCAAAATTAAAAATGTAGACAAACTATCTAAAAGAGAGCTGGAAATTCTCTCTTTGTGGGGCGAAGGACTTCAGAACAGCGAAATCGCGGAAAAACTATTCATAAGCATTCGTACCGTAGAAACTCATAAAAACAATATCATGCAGAAATTGGGTATGCATACCACTGTTGATCTGATCAAATTTGCAATCCGCAACAATCTGATTAGAATTTAAGGCAAACTGACGGGACCAAATATTTTTACTGGTAGTACATGACAAAAAAAATCTCCATATTTATCCCTGCATACAATGCAGCAGCACATATTAAAAATGTAATAAACCGGTTTCCAGCACGGCTTTGGGAAAGCATTCATCAGATTTATATCATTAATGATGGATCAACCGATTCCACCAAAGAGGTGGTAGAAAAACTTTGCGATGATCACCATAAGATCCATCCGGTCCATTTCTGTAAAAATCAGGGATATGGGACGGTTGTAAAAACCGGCCTTGATTTATGCAGAAAAGACAGTTGTGATTTTGCAGTTTGTTTACATGCAGATGAGCAGTATCCGCCCGAATACATCATACAGATGGTTGATGAGATGGAAAAAGAGGAAGTTGATCTGATGCAGGGATCCAGGATCGGTTCAGGAACTGCACTCAGTGGTGGAATGCCTCTTTATAAATACATTGCCGGCATGTGTCTGGTAAAACTGGAAAACTTTATATTCAGAATGCAATTAACCGATTATCATAGTGGCTTTCTGATTTATAATCGCCGGTCACTCAACACTATATCATTTGATAAGCTGAGCAGGAGCTTTGATTTTGATCTGGAAGTAATTGCTTCAGCCCGTGCCTGCAAACTCAAAATCGCAGAATATCCCATTCCCACCCGGTATGCCGGGGAAATCTCCTATTTGAATCCGGTAGTTTACGGTCTGAGAGTCTTAAAAGTGCTTTTCAAATTTCTCTGCGGGGCATACAGGTGCTGAACTCCTTCATAAGAAATCCTTTAAAGGCCTTCGGTTCCATCACAATAACAATTGTTCTGCTTGCCCTGATAATGTGTAGTTCAGATAAAAAACAGGAATCCCTGTCTACAATATCTGAAAAGCGCTTATCAGTTGTAATAGACAGAATTTTACAGGAAGAAGCAGCAATCCTGCCAGATTCCCTTATCGGAATAATTATACCTTTTCATGGACAACTTGATAGTGCCGCCAAGGTGATACTTTCAGAGAAAGAGCTTTATGGTGATACATTTAAAAAACTTGATAGACTTAAAAAGTTGATTTTTAATGAGTGGAAGATAAGTTTTCAGGATGCGCCCAATAAACTTCAGAGCATTTTCCCACATCAGGCATTTAATGCCCGGCAGGGATCCTGCCTGAGCATTTCATTGATTTTTCTGCTCCTGGCAGAAAAACTGGATCTGCCGCTTTACGGTGTTCTTGCACCAGGTCATTTTTTTATCAGATACGATGATGGCAAGATCAGGTTAAACATTGAAACCCTGAGAAAGGGTGAGTTCATGAGTGATTCCTGGTACAGAAACCGTTACATGATTACAGATACGAATCTTTATGATCTGGCAAATTTAAGCGTTGCGGCAGTAGAGGCTTCCATTCGATACAACCTGGGGAACTTTTATCTGAAAAATTACTGGCCTGATCTGGCAATCAAGCAGTTTAATCTGGCAATTGAACTTAACCCCTCATATATAGAGGCACATGGGAACCGGGCAATCGCCCTTGATGCAGCAGGTAATCCGGATGTCGCTTTAAAGAGTCTTCTTCGATTGAAAAAGGATTATCCGCAATTGGCCTACCTCAACCAGAACCTGGGGGCTCTCTATTTAAAGCAAAAAAACTATTCTATGGCGATCTATGAATACAAAAATGCTTTATCCATTGTACCCTCAGATACCGAGTCACTGTATGGACTGGGGATCTCCTATTATTATTTGAATCAGATGGATAAAGCCACAGAGGTCCTCAGGGAACTTCTGCGGATTAGTCCGGAGCATCATGAAGGGAATCTGATTTTGACTGCATTAAAAAGGGATCAGTAATATTTGATAGATGATTAATTACTGATTATTTTTCCGAATAAAGCGAATAGAGGGTTTAATAATAGGGAGAATAGTTGTGCACATATCCATGCGATTTATTGTTTTTCTTTCAGCTCTTATCTATCCATTAACTTCATTTGCCGAAGTTCGAATCTGTGCTACTAACGAGCAGATACAGTCGTTTTGCAATACCCGCAAAGTTAAAGCAGTGTTCATTTTCAATAAAAAGATTCATTTCATCGATTTTTCTGAAGAAAATCCCAAGGTCACTGCAATAGCTGCTACCAGTAATGCGATTATGCCGGTTATTTCTCCGGATGGAGCTTTAACTGCCTATAACAACGGAATATTATACGACCCTCCGGTAAACGGGAGTGCAAATATTCATGTTTGTGCAATAGAGGGAAACGCAGAACCCACTCTGGAGGTTAATGAGGGATTTGTACCACGGTTTGACTTTGCTGCCAACGAACCAGTTCTCATTTATTCAACATGTGGAAGTCCCTCTGCAGAAAAGGCCTATGTCTGGGATGGTTGTGGACAGGTGATGAAAAAGAACCTGCTTAGCAAAGAAATAACCACCGTTTTTGATGGTGGCTCTTATTTTGGAGGATTATCTTTTGACGGAAAATACCTGGCAACCGCAGAATCAAATCTGAATGCGTTTCTGCTGGACCTGCAACATCCGCAAAAAGTTCCTTCGATCTTACATAGTTTATTGGTAAAAGAGATAGACACAGAAAAAGATGTCAGAATAGATATTCAAACCTGCAGCCCTTCAATTTCTCCTAGCCAAATTTTTACCAATACTATTATGTATGTTGACTTTTCCAGTTCTGCAATCGAGAATGCCGGCTGTTACCATCCTACACTTGGATACTGGGGTTTCCACGAGAGAATTTTCATCGGAAGAAGCGATGGCGTGATCTTGAAATATTTCGATGTACCCTCAGATATTACTGATATTCCAGCAAATGAAATGGGCAAAGGTGAAGTGTATAGTGTCTCCTGGGATAATCCCGAGTGGTCAAATCATCCTTATTATGCAGCCGCAGCCACAAGTGTGGACCGTCTCTGGAAAGAAACTATTTACGAGCACACTTATTTGAATGAAGACCTGTACCTGATAAATTTAAAGGATTCAACGTATTTGAAGTTGGCAGAAGTCACAGATACCTCAAAAACCTCCCAGGAAAATATCCTCTGGCCATATGTCTGGATTGAAACTCCTGCAAATTTTATAGAGGATCCCCACTGGCTTGATCCCTATAAAGCAGATGTACGAAAAAGAGCTTACAACAAAAATCGAACTTCCACAATTAATGTTAAAAACAACCATATAAGCGTTGATGGAGATAAGATTACTCAAATCCGTCTTTTTTCTTATAATGGACAATTATTGTGGTCTCGTAAATATCCAAAATCTCAACATTCAGTTATTCTGCCTTCAGAACTGGTTGCCGGCAAGCTCCTTATATGTAACATTACACTCAGCTCAGGAAAAAACATCTCTGCCCCAGTCTCTTTTCTTTGATCCTTCGCGGAGACGCTTCGGATCACAGGTGATCCTTCGCGAGGATGCTTCGGATCACAGGAATATCCTTCGCGAGGACGCTAGAATAACCGTCACCTGCAACAAAGCCTGCCTGCAAGCCATAGCGTACTCGCGAAGGCTTGGCCTTTACCCAAGAATTTGTGTATATTTTTCCAAAACAGGCCTGATATAAATTCCCAGTCTGGTGAAAAAAAAACAGATATGAAACCTTTTATACGGTTAATTTTCCCTGCATTCGTGCTTATCTTCCAATTCTGTGATATAGTGACCTCACCTTCCCCTGAGCCATTACCGTTTTTTACATCAGATACACCCATACAGTCCACCGGTTCAATACGAGTTTTCCCTATTAATGGAACCAGACAGATCTGCAATCCATCGATCTCCATGGATACGGTTAATTTCAAAGGATGTATGCTCTGGCTGAATTTCAGTGGTGAATTAGCAGTGAAAGTGCTTCCGGATATGAGTGGATTTGACCTCTATGCCGAGCAACACGATCGCTTAATTATTTCAGACACATCAAATACAGTACGCTGGTTTATGGGGCGGGAGGAGTTCGGAGCACCTGAATATGAAGAGTTGCAAGACCCGGAATGGACAACCCACCCACATTACATCAATTGTCTGTTAAGTTCGCAGGTGCGCAAAAACTGGAGCTGTGTGGCCGTTCACACCTTGAGCAAAAAATTCCTCAGAATGAGCAACGAAAACCTCGATGAGACATCCACACCGCATATCTGGATAAATGAAAATTCTGCGTTCATAGGAGATACATCCGCAATACGTTTCGACTCAACCGGGTTTGTCAGCAAAGAATCGGTTCTGTCCTTTTTCGGAACTTCAGATGTAAAACTTGTCTTTTCCAAAAATGATGGAGCACGTCTCTCCCTGTACTATGTCGATTTCAATATCAGCAGTTCACCGGTACAACTGCAGCGGCCTGCTGACAAACCATTGTACGATCTGGAAAGCGCGCTGATCTCTCCTGATGGGAAGTGGATTGTTTTCAACGCCTACAGCTCCAATACCGATTACCATTGCTACATTCAGGAGCTTCGTCCGGGATCTAAACCGATGCTGTTTCAAAGCAATGCGATGGATCCACACTGGTGGTACCATCCTGCTAACCGATCTGAAGTTTATGTAATTTATTCGGTGATACCCGGAGGGTACATAGTCACTCAGAATCTGTCTGACCCGACATTTCTTTCCGGAAGTGCCGGAATTACATATCGACAAGCAGTAACTTTGCATGCCGGTTATTCCGGAATAGCATCTTTCAGCCGTACAGGCTTCCCTGAGGAGATCGTCAGATTGCCGCTAAAGGGGGGATGGGCGCCTGATGGTGCTTACCTTTGTACCGGATATGACAGAGCATACCTGATTGGATTGTAGAAAGTGCCAAATCTATGGCTGCCATTAAGGAATTATGAAATGAAACTTTTTACGAAAAGCAGATTTTCCGGTTACCTGCCATTTATCGTGGTATCTGCTTTTATTGTGGTCTGCTCTTTACCGCTTTTTCTGGTTCTGGCTTCAAAGATATTCGATACGGTTACGATGTTTTCAGAACTAGATAAGACGACGCCTTTACACGTTGCAATTCCTGAAATCCGCCCTCCTCACCTTACGCCCTGGGCCAGTATCGGAGGATGTGGTGCCGGTGGTTCGGGCGGTGGATCAAGCGATGGAATAAAATGGATTGGCAACCACGTAGGAGGCGGATTAATAGATGTAGAAGCGATGATGAAACTCAGTGGCGGAGAGAATTTTGTCAATTACTCTATGCCACTGAGATTAAGTGGAAAGCCTTTTCAGAATATCACCGCAGCAATCACTATCCCTCTCATCAATTTCAAGGCTGCAGAAGTACAGTATCAGTCAAACCGGGAGCCTGAAGATCGTAAGACTGGCGGATTTGGAGATATATCATTTGATGTAAGTAAATCATTCGGAGCGGTTGGTCAATTTTCACTGATGCTTTCATTGTCCATACCCACTGGACAATATGATATAGCACGTGGAACCGACAGGACCAAAAATCTCCTGCCTGTAAGTCTTCAGATGGGCAGTGGATTATACAATGCTGGCTTGACATTCAGTGGAAGCAGGGATTTTGAAAATGGCATTCTGCTTATGGATTTTTCCTTAAGCTATCCATTTAACCTGAGTGTGTCCGGAGAGAACCGCTTCCTTGATGAATATTTTCAGGCCTATGCTTCCAGAAAAAACAACAAACGTTTTTATTACCATTATAAGATGTATGGCGAAAATGATCTGGGTGGCTTTACCCCTGCCTCTCTTTCCCTTGGTGCATTCTACGGTTATAAAGGAAAGCCCAGACTGATGCACTCCTGGGGTGCGGTCTTTTTTGTACCACTTGGAGTAGCCTGGATCCATTCAGAGGAAGTGGGACTATACGACCCCAAACCCGATCCTGATCACAAAGCCTGGAGTGCTGCTATTATCTATGGTATCGAAAGTACAAACCTGAGATATCCAATCTACTTTGCCATATCCAAACCGATACACGATAAAACATCTCAAAATATCAGCGATCCTTATGATTCATCTCCCATGAAAAAATGGGATGGGCC
>JAAYPC010000031.1 GCA_012519985.1 Fibrobacter sp. | reverse complement strand
TCATTGGATTCGGTGTGGGTACTTGAGCTTAATGAAAATGAAACTGATGTACCTCAGACCAACTGGACTCCAAAGATTAGCCTGAGTAATCTTACCGGATATGGAATAGGAAATGTAACTGATTTTGAGAGCACTGATGGAGCAGGATCGGTGATCTGGCGTGTAACAAAGCAGAGATCGACTCTGAGCACACGAAACGAAGATGAAATAATCATCGAATTCAGTGAACCAGTCTGGCAGTCCGGAGCCAGAAACTTGTCTACTTCTGATACACCGTCGGTTATCTTTTACGTATGGCAGGGTAACGATTCTACCGGTTACACCAGAATTGACAGCTTTCTGATCAATATTGATGGTTTCACTTTTATAAGCGATGAAGTGGTTAAATTTAAAACCACCAATGGTGTGGACCTGACATCGCGACATCTTATAAATATCAGGACTTCGCTTGATCAATCCGGCTCCGTGTACTCGTTTGTAAAAGACAAAACTGGCGATGGTCTGGGAAATTTCCCAGTGGTAAACAACAGAAAGGTTCGGGTGGTAGTAGTTGGTCCGGTTCCAAAAAGAGTTGACCCGGTTCCCAATCCATCTAAACCCAGTGCCAAGCACGTTCCACCCGGAGTGTTTCATATTAAACATGAGCCACAGGCACGTGAATGGGTATTTCATGAAAAATCTGGTGTGATTTTCGCAATACCTCTGGTGATTCCTGATGAAAAAGAAACCAAAGTCAGAATCAGGATCAAAATCTATGATGCTGTAGGAAACATGGTCCAGTCAGGTGTACAGGATGACATTCTGAAAAGTCTGAGGCCATCTGGAGATAAGGACAGCTTAACCCTTTACGATGCAGATATCTACTGGAATGGGTACAGTAAGAAAAAGATGCCTGTGGCACCAGGAGTATATCAGGTGGTTATCTACCGGGAATACTATGGCTCGCAGGTAGCCAAAGAATATGGTGATGCCCGCATGATTGCCAAGGTTGGAATTTCCAGATAATTCTGAAATAAGGCAGGATAGATACACTCCTGCCTTTTTTTAATAATTGGATACTTTAAACGAAATAATACATCGCCCGTTTTATTTGAATCTAAATAAGGATCGCTCATGCATATTGCTGATATTTTGAAAAATAACAAAGTGGCATTCAGTTTCGAACTTTTCCCACCTAAAGACAAAAATGCTTCAGATCAGTTATTTACAGCTATTTCTGAACTGGTTCCATTAAAACCGGCTTATGTCAGTGTGACTTACGGTGCAGGGGGCTCAACAAGAGAGTTGACTCATGACCTGGTGATGCGTATCCAGAATGAGACTAATCTGACGGTTGTTTCCCATCTTACCTGTGTAGGGTCTTCGAAAGCAGAATTATTTGCCATTTTAGAAAAATATCATGATAGCGGCATAAACAATATTATGGCTCTTCGTGGCGATCCGCCCCGTAACAATCCATCACTGGGCAAACACCCTGATGGTCTGCTGTACGCTTCGGAGCTGGTCAGGTTAATAAAAACGAATTTCCCTGATATGGGAATTGGAGTCGCTGGTTTCCCGGAAGGACATCCTGAGACTCCCAATCGGCTTCAGGAGATCGAATACCTTAAGAGAAAAGTGGATGAAGGTGCTGATTATATTTGCACACAGCTCTTTTTTGACAACAGAGATTTCTACGATTTCTGTGAACGCTGTGAACTGGCCGGCATAAATATTCCCATTCTGGCAGGTATCATGCCCATAACATCCAGAAAGGGTATGATACGTATGGCGGAGCTGGCGTTGGGTGCCCGTTTTCCAGCACGCTTATTAAAAGCTCTTGCGCGTGCTGAGGATGACCAATTTTTTGAAAAGGTGGGTATCCACTGGGCAACCGAGCAGGTTCGTGATCTTTTAGACAATGGGGTTAAAGGAATTCACTTTTATACACTCAACAGATCAAATGCCACAGTTCAGATCTATAATCAGCTTGGGGTGAGTTGTTCGAGCAGTTTATCAAAATAGGCGGGAAGACCTTCCCCGCCTGTTTTTGCTTTAATAAGTTGCGTTTTTCGCTGCCTGTTTTTCTTTCTTCTTTTCTTTTTTTTCTTTAATCGACAGTTTTGGCTTATTGTTTTTTGTAACTCCCTTATCTTTGCATTTTGACATAAGAGCCTCCTGGTTTTATGAAACTTGGAAGGTGATATATGGTATTATCATGATAATTAAAAGTATCCTTTTCACTGGTTGATGTCAATAATAAATTTGATTTGTTCAGCCCAGGATCCATTTTTTTTCTTAATAACTTCAGCCATTAGACAGAACCTTTTTGTGTTAACAACAGATCTGACGGTAAGTAAACCAGACAGCCGCTTTTGGGAAAACAGTGATACTGTGAAACGGATCTGAAAAATTCTGCTTGCTTCGCCCCACTCACCAGAAGTATAATTGCCTGTCGAATGGGTTATTCTGGTTCTGTTTTTGCATTTATTGATCCTAAATCCAGATTATGCAAGGACCAGCAACTATCATCTTTTTCAGGTAACACAAGAAGAGGAGCTAGTATGAATCTGATGCGCGCGAGTGCAAAAGGTGATTTGGAAACAGTAAAACAACTTCTCAACGAAGGCGCTGATGTTAACGCCACAGATATGCATGGAAGAACAGCTTTAATTGAAGCTTCTTGGAGTGGAAGTTTGGAAGTAGCAGAATTTCTGATCAAAAAAGGTGCTGATGTGAATGCATCAGATTCAGCCGGATATACTGCTTTGATGCGTGCATCGGAAGAGGGACATCTACCAGTGGTTAAATTCCTCATTAAAAATGGAGCCGATGTAAATGCCAGGGGGAAAGTTCGTGGGACAACACCATTGATGTTAGCTGCTGAAAACGGTCACAAAAAAATAATCGGATTACTGATTGACAATGGAGCCAATGTAAATGCTATCGACCAGTATGAGGAAACTGCGCTGGCCCGGGCTTACCGTACTAATCAGATTGAAGCGGCAGAGCTGATAGAATCAAAGGGTGGAAGAGGAAAGCCTGAAAGAAATACTTTCTCCACTTCAAACGAGGAGCTTAAACCGTACACCAAAGCCACTGTTCCTCAATGGAGCGCTGCGGCTACAGAAGACTTTGGCTTTGATGAGGAGGCTCCGGTTGATGGATTTGAGGAGGAATAATCCTTCGCGAGGACGCTACGGATTACAGGTAATAGTGTAGCCAACAAACAAGTACATCTTCGCGAGGACGCTACGGATTACAGGTAATAGTGTAGC
>JAAYPC010000030.1 GCA_012519985.1 Fibrobacter sp. | reverse complement strand
GTAATCGGCAGTGTCCTCGCAAAGGTAACTTTGTTGCAATTCGGTAGTATTTTCGCGAAGGTAACAGCCGTTTAATCGGTAGCGTCTTTTGGGTGGTTGCCTGCAATCCGTAGCGTCCTCGCGAAGGATTGAGTTTTTCCCCTAAACATAGTATACTAAATTTAAGATCAATTGAAGGTGGTGAGGCCGGAATACTTCAATTTCTGATTACTATTATCTAAGGACAAGTTTATGCAGATTCAATTTTGTGGAGGTGCGCAGACGGTTACCGGATCCCATACGCTTATTTCGGTAAATGGAAAGAGAATTCTTTTTGAGTGTGGTTTGTTCCAGGGAAGGCGTCAGGAATCCTATGAAAAAAATCAGAATTTTACATTTGATCCACAGTCCCTGGATGCGGTAGTGCTGAGCCATGCTCATATCGATCATAGCGGTAATCTTCCGAATCTGGTAAAGAAGGGGTATAATGGGCCGATATATGCCACTCCTGCCACAATTGATCTTTGCAAAATAATGCTTCGCGATTCTGCATACCTTCAGGAAAAAGATTTGGAATTTGTGAACATCATCCGACGCCGCAGCTATCAACCGGAGCTTCCACCTTTATACAATATTCATGATGTGGAAAAGACACTGGGACTTTTTCAGGATATCGATTTTGATAAAGAGTTTGAATTGGGTCATGGGATCAGGATGATGTTTCGTGATGCAGGCCATATTTTAGGTTCTGCAAGTGTGCATTTTGAGATCAATGAGCAGGGACGGGTGTATAAACTGGGGCTTACCGGTGATATAGGAAGGCCCAATATGCCGTTGACTCACGATCCCAATGTGCTCAGGGAACTTGATATTCTGATAATGGAAAGTACCTATGGTAACCGTTTTCACGGAACATACGATAATGTCGAAGAGGATGTGGCTCAGGCAATACGGGAAACTGCGGCGGGTGGTGGGAAAATAATCATACCTTGTTTTGCGGTAGGAAGAACCCAGACCATGGTTTATGTATTGCATAAATTGTTTAACCATAACCGTATCCCGGATCTTCCGATTTACGTAGACAGTCCTCTTGCTTGTAATGCTACCGAAATTTTCAGGTCGTATCCTAAATATCTGGATCGGGAGACCAACCGGATCTTTCTGAGTTATGATAAGGACCCGTTTGGATTTCAGAGGCTTACCTATGTTCATGATGTAGAGGAATCCAAGAAGTTGAATTTTATGGCATATCCCCATGTTATCATTTCTGGTTCAGGGATGGCCGAGGGTGGAAGAATACTTCATCACCTCAGAAATAACATTGAAAATCCCAGAAATCTGATTCTGTTTGTGGGCTATGCGGCGAAAGAGACTCTGGCCAGAAAAATCATTGATGGTAACCGGGTGGTTAAAATATTTGGCGAAGAGCACCAGGTAAGAAGTAAGGTGAAGGTGATCGATGCTTTCAGTGCTCATGCGGACAGACGAAATCTGCTGGATTATGTAGCACTTAACTCTCCTCAGCGTTTAAAACATATTTTCCTGGTGCATGGGGAACTGGATCAGGCTATGCCGCTTAGAGACGGCATACGAAGCCAGGGTTTTCAAAATGTGCATTATCCTGCGCCTGGAGAAGTATTCACTTACAATCGGGACACCTGGTGACAAACAGTACAGAAATTCCTGTTGTCTGCGCTATAATAGAAAAAGATGGTATGATTCTGGCGGCTAAGCGCGGGGTTAATCAGTCAAATGCCGGCCTCTGGGAGTTTCCCGGAGGGAAGGTTCACTCTGGAGAAACTTCAGAACAAGCTCTCAGGCGCGAAATCCGTGAAGAACTTGCGGTGGAGATAAATATCGTAAAACAGTTGGAACCGGTTTCCTACCGCTATCCATGGATATTTATCAGGCTGATTCCTTTTATCTGCAGTATCAGTCAGGGTGAACCGGAGGCATTAGAGCACGCACAGGTGGGTTTCTTTAATCGAAAAGATTGCAGTAAAATACTGTGGTCTCCTGCAGATATAAAAGTGATGGAGCAATACTGGGAGTCTGTACGTAAAGATCTGGATTGAAAGAGTAATCATTAGTTGTGAAGCTTCAAGGTTTACTCTTTCTTTCTTTCTTCACTTCGATATTCTGTCCTCTCCACGATCTCCATCGCAACCTCCAGCTTTGCCTCTTCAACCCAGTTTACCTCGATTCCTCTTCTTTCCATTCCTCTAAACCAGGTTTCCTGGCGTTTAGCCAGTTGATGGATGTTTTGTCGCAAACGGGACACCATGGTCTCATAGTCCACTTCACCATCGATAAAAAGAGCGACATGTTTGTATTCCATTCCAAATAATGCAAATCTCTCTCTGGGAACTACTGAATGCAGCAATTTTCTAACTTCATCGATCATTCCCTCCTTTAGACGTGCTTCCAGTCGTGCATCGATACGTTGTCTTAACTTGGCTCTTTCCCATCTGGTACACAATACCAGAGGGGCTAAATCGGGGAAATGATGTTGTGTTGAAGTGTAACTCTGTTCACTCATAGCTACTTCAAGTGCTCTGACTATCCGCTTTTTGCTGCTAAGGTCGGTTTTCTCGTAAAGCGGTTTGTTTAATTGAAGCAGCTTTTTTTCAAGATCGGTTTTCTGCTGTTTCATCAGTTCTTTTCGTATAGAGACATTCTCTGGAATTGCAGGGATCTGGTAATTTTTAAGAACCGCTTCAATATATAAGCCAGTGCCACCGACCATAACCGGCATGTGTTTTCTGGAAATGATCTGATCAAATGTTTTAAAGAAATCGTTCTGGTAGTGAAACAGTGTATAGATTTCGGCAGGATCTGCGATATCGATTAAATGATATGGGACAGGGCCCTTGGGGGTTTGGTATTCTTTAAGGTCTTTTCCGGTACCAATATCCATGCCACGATAGACCTGGCGCGAATCTGCTGAGATGATTTCTCCTTTCAGATGGAGGGCGATTTGCACTCCCAGGGCGGTTTTTCCTGATGCGGTTGGTCCGCAGACGACGATCAGATTTTTTTTGCAGTTCAATTACGACTCCGCAAACCAGATTAACGGTTGCCCGTAAGCGGGAAAGGGTTTATAATTATGAAACACTTGTTCGATTAAGGTTAGATCAACCATTAAAAAAGTTTCGACCCTGAATGCGTACTAAAAATATAATACTAATTGTTGCTGCACTGCTTTTAAGCTGTGTTGTTCCATCAGAACCACCAGAGAAAGGACTGGCGATTTCTCTTTGTTCTCCAGATACCATCTCTCCCTATTCACCGTTAAAACTCGTATTTTCATCACCACTTGAAGATTCTCAGTTGATATCATTTCATTTTTCGCCCCCATTTTTTGAGTATTATAAATCTCTGTCATTATCAAAAGATACTCTTGAGGTGGTCCCAACCAGTCCTTTCATGGGTAATACCCGTTATAATTTTATAGCACGAGGAGATTCTTTCAGTTTTTATACTTATGCACATGAAAAGGAGCCTAACAACACAATTACAACAGCAGACCATTTTACTGCAAAAATGTTTGGCTCAGTTTCTAATGTCAATGACACTGATTGTTTTATTATTGAAGATAGTATAGTAAGGTTTTACTTAAGATCGTACTATTCGGAGTCAGTCTTCTTATTATCTGATATTAAGGGCAGAGTTACTTCACCCAGGATATACCGGCCGGTGGATTCGCTGTCAGTACCGGATTCATTCATTTATCCACTTATTTTGCGGGTTTTTTCACATTACCGTTCCAGTGGTGGATATTACGAGATCGGTAAAATTAACAGTTAGCACAGGAATGACAATGAAATATACAGAGAAATTTGCAGAGCTGATAGGCAAAATAAAACAGGATAAAGAGAATGCTGTGCTGTTTGGCAATATTTACAGTCCATTCTGGGAAATGGTTATTGAAGCGGTTTGCGAGGTGATAAGAAATGGAGAGGATCTTGAGGCCCTTCTAAAGAAAGAGAACTTTCTGATTGATTTTGGAGTCACACCTGAGCTTTGTCCTGATCCGCAAAGCAGTGTTTCTGCAATTACTGGATGTTCATCCGAGGAAAGTCCGGTTCAGATACTTACAGTGTCAAATTGGATCTCCATTCTTGTCTGCAAGATTCTCAAGGGTGATAAAGAGGAGTTGTTGCAGAAGAAAATAGAGACTTCGAAAATTGGTATCCGTAAAACAGAGCAGGAAATAAAGACACAGCAGCAGGAAAGAAAGGAACTGCTTCAATCTCTTCTGGAAAAATCTGCTTCCGGACAGCAGGTGAAATTTTTAGATCATCTGGATGAACTGGACAGTATGGTTCTGGAGAGTCTGAGGGTAAAAAGATCTATTTCAAACGGGGCATTTTTAACAGTCGATCAGAAACGCTCTCATGTAGAGCGGGAGAAAAAGATTCAGAAAGAGTTGCAATGGTATAATTCTTTACTTGGTTCCATTAAGGAACGGGAAGGCATGCTGGAGATTAAAAAAAACGGTGATCGGATAACGGCCAATTTTAATTTGCTTCTTGATTATGAGCAGACAATAGAGAAAGCTGAAGAAGAGATTAAGGTAATAAAGAAACAGCATCAGGAAATTTCTCCACTGGAAATTCAAAGCAAGGTACAAAAAGAACTGGAAAAGATCAGGGATCTTGTCAGACTGTCTTCAAGAAGATGTCACTGTGAATGTAATCCGTTGGTTCTGGAGGAGAGCAAATGTTTGACATTCCAGACGATTAACGAGTGTTTCGAACGGATTCTGGAGTTTGATCCTAAAATTTTCTATAATGATCGGGTGACTATCTTTGGTAAGCCCCAGGTTCTTCTGGTCCCGGGTGCCGGGAATGCTCTTTATGACTGGGAGAACAATTTTCTTATTGTTCCGCTAAATGCTTATGGAAATAATGCCATGGCCTCCATTGCAGCGGGAATAATCGAGTATCGTCTGGATGTTGATGAAAGCCGGTATCTTCTTACCACCTATAATCAACTTGCAGAGAACAAAAATATCCGTTCCAGCACGGCTTTGAAGGGTCAACTGATTAAAGATTACATTACCTGGATGACTTCGGAATATAAAGGATTCAGAATTCTGAAAAAAGAGATCAAACAGTGGTTTGAGCATGAGATAGCTCCCAGTAAGAACGAAATTTATACACCGGCATCTTATCAGATATTCAATTTGAATAAAGAGGAGTATCAGAAGCAGTTGTCCGAAGCCGAAGAGATGGTCAAAGAGGGAATAGAATCCTGCAGTGATCAGCAGCTTTGGATCAGCAGTATTCTTTTTTATCAAAAAGGAGAACTCGCTGAGGCGCTTCGGTTTCTGGAGACCATTGTCAGCAGAAAACAGGCATCACCGATGGTTTATTACAATATTGGGCAAATCGCATCGAAATTAAACATGCGACAGGTTGCTCAGAACGGATTTACTGAATTTATAAAACGTCATCCACAATCCTGGTGGGCAAAGACTGCCCAGGAGAGATTGAGCAGATTGTGAAGAGTGTGTGAAAAAGAGCAGATCCCAAACAACAAAACACTAATCATCCCATTATAAAAATCGGAGTTAAAAGTGTGGGAAAGCACCCACAAGGGGTGCTCCCACGGGGGAATATTTATTTTTTCCTTAATCTTAAATTTTTAAATCAAAAAATTCCTAAATAAATCTAATATCTTAGATCTAACATCTTAAATCCTAATAGGTTGAGCAGATCTTGATCTGATCGGCGTAACTTAAATGTTGACAACACCTTAAAAAAAAGGTAACTTTTGTTATCACAAAAAGCAGGAGGTTTTCGGCCGTGCTATCAAAACCGGTCGTTTCAATTGTTGGAAGGCCTAATGTGGGCAAGTCAAGTCTTTTCAACCGGATTATTGGTAAAAGAATCGCGGTTGTAGATGATTTTGCTGGAGTTACCAGAGATAGAAATTATTATTCTGCTCAATGGAGTGGGGTACCGTTTCTGATTGTGGACACTGGAGGGCTTATTCCCAATGTACACGAGGCAATGCCTGAAGCAATTCATGACCAGGTAAACATAGCAATAAAAGAATCCGATGTGGTGCTTTTTATGGTGGATGCCGGTACCGGTCCTACCGATCTGGATCTTCTTGTGGCAAAACAGCTTCGCAGAATTTCTGAACGGGTAATTCTGGTGGTGAATAAGGCAGAATCATCCTCTGTCATTTTTGATCTGGATTCATTTCGTTCTCTGGGCATAGGCACTCCACATCCCATTTCTGCGCTTCATGGAAAAGGGGTGGCAGATCTTCTTGATCTGGTTCTGGAAATAATTTCCAGAGAGCCAACGGAACCAGTTGAGGAAGCAGAGCCGGATTTGAAACTAACGATAATCGGCCGTCCCAATGCCGGAAAATCATCTCTGGTAAATAAGCTCCTGGGTCAGAACCGTATGATAGTTGATGATAAACCCGGTACTACCAGGGATGCTATCGATAGTGAACTGGAATATAATGGACGTAGAGTAACCCTGATTGATACAGCAGGGCTTCGCAAACGTGCTCGTGTAAAGCAGGACATGGAATATTACTCCAATCTGCGGGCTCTTAGCAGTATAGAGCGATGCGATGTCTGTGTATTGATGGTTGATGTGAACGGTGAGATTGGAGTTCAGGATCTTAGGATTTTAAAACGAGTCATTGAGATGCACAAGGGCGTGCTATTGTGCTGGAACAAATGGGATCTCAAGGAGAAAGACCACAGGACTTTTGATCAGCTTGTGGAAGAGACTCGCAGGGAATTCATGGAATTAAGGTGGGTTCCCATGCTTTCCATTTCTGCGCTGACCGGACAGCGGGTTAATACGGTAATAGAGCGGGCTTTTAAAATAAAGGAAAGAATGGGATTCCGGGTCCCCTCATCAGAATTCGAAAATCAGGTTTTTAGTTGGATAAGAGCTCACCCTCATCCTGCAATTCCGGAGAATCCTGTGCGATTTCTGGGAGCACGACAGATCGGTGCACCATATCCTCTATTCAGGTTCTTTGTTACTAACCCTGATGAGATCTCTCCTGGTTATATTCGTTTTCTGTCCAATAAAATCTATGAGATATATGATTTTGAAGGGTGTCCGTTGACGTTGGAATTTCGTCCTATAAAAAAGAAATATTTCGAAGTTCATCAGTTTGGGGGAACGCCCGATGGTGGAGTTCCGGAGGAGGAAATGTGAGAATAGGAGTTTTAGGTGCAGGGAGCTGGGCGATTGCTCTTACTGTATTGCTGCATAAACGTGGTCACCAGGTCAGTATGTGGGAATTTAATCCTCAAGATGCTGAGATGTTGCAACAGAAGCGAGAACATCCGGTAAAGCTGCCGGGAATCCGGATTCCAGATGATGTTGATATTAATAATGATATTGCTGCTACTGTAAAAGCCAGCGAAATTATTATCTGTGCTGTGCCTTCTCAGACAATGCGTTCGACTATGAAGCGTATTGCACAATTGTGTACTGATAAAGAGATTAGCAGTATTCAAGGATGGGTGATTGTTGCCAAAGGAATAGAAACAGATACTTTAAAACTGATGACAGATGTTTTGCTCGAAGAACTTCCCCAGATTACTTCCGATAAGTTGCTGGTATTATCTGGGCCATCCCATGCTGAGGAGGTTTCCAGAGACATTCCTTCCACAGTCGTTGCTGCATCTGAAAACAGGGAACTTGCTCTGAAGATTCAGGAAAATTTCTCTACCGATACATTTCGTATCTATACCAATAATGACATAAGAGGCGTAGAGCTGGCCGGAAGTGTGAAAAATGTTATTGCTCTGGCTGCCGGGATAAGTGATGGCCTGGGGTGTGGTGATAATACCAAAGGTGCTCTGATGACCAGGGGTATCGCAGAGATGATGCGACTTGGTCGAAAGATGGGTGCACAGGAAAGCACTTTTTCCGGTCTGGCTGGAATAGGGGATCTAATCACAACCTGTATCAGCAAACATAGCAGAAACCGTAAAATGGGTGAACTGATAGCTTCCGGATTGAGTCTGCAGGAAGCCTTATCAAAGATGACTATGGTTGCTGAAGGGGTAGCAACTACCCGTTCAGTTCATCAACTTGCTGAAAAGCTGGGAATTGAGATGCCTATTACCGCTGCTGTTTACAGCCTGTTGTTTGAGGGAAAAGATGCCAGGTTGATGGCTAAGGAGCTCATGGGGCGGGAGTTGAAGACCGAGTGGTATTGAGACACTTAAAAAGTTGGTAACCACTCGATTTTTAATTTAAGCGGTTGAAAAAAGTGACTCTGGTTAGAAAGATGTAGTTTAAAAAGTTGGTAATTTCCGCTAAAATGCCTGTTTTTAGAAAAGTATAAATAAATACAAATTCTGCAAGGAACCGGGCCGTCATGGATATACCCAAAAAAGCTTACTACTCAATCAGTGAAGTCTGTCGCTTTACCTCTCTGGAACCTCATGTACTACGCTACTGGGAAAGTGAATTTCCACAACTGCGACCCAAAAAAAACCGGGCCGGAAACAGAGCGTACCGGGATAAAGATATCGAGATTATTAAAAATATCAAGCATTTGCTGTATGATGAAAAGTTTACTATTTCTGGTGCAAGGAAAAAGCTTTCTGAGCTGCAAAAAACACATCCTGAACAAACTCCGAAAGAAGACCTGCCAAAGGAAACTACAAAGGATACTACAAAAGAAACTCCTGAAATATCATCTGCCTATCAGATGAAACTGGATCTGTCCTTACCCGGGGAAATCTCTCGCAGTGAAATCAAGAATGAACTAATAGAGATTTTGAAGATTATCGGAGGGTAGTATCATTACCTTCCCTAACACTTCTGGTAAACTTTATACACAAGTAGAACCTTGTGTACCCCGCTACTTAGCCTGAGCTGCAGTTATCCTCTTAGTCTTCTTTTAATATTGGGACCGTTATCCAGGAAAAAACAGACCTGCCGTTTTTTTTCATTAAGCAATGAACGATTCTTTTCTTCGTGAAAAAGAAAGATTCTGCCTGTGAACTGCCAATTTGACGATAGAAAAACTTCTGTAATATTGAACATCATCACAGCAAAAGTCAAGTGTGAAAGAGCTGATCTTTGTGATCATAATAAATTATTCACATATTCATCAATTCTATTAACTGTTTTTTTTTCCTGAATAAAAATGACTTTTTTGTTTTTAATCACATTAAATTAATCTTAAGATGACATTTAATATTGTTGCTAATGACAGATAATATAGCGGTTATCTGCCATGAGCAACCGTTTTACACTGTTTCAGCGTACGGAGGTATTAACAATGAATAAGAAGAGAAATATGGCTATCCTTCTGACGATAGCTTCATCCTTGCTAATTAATACTGCTGCCCATGCTGCCAACGAATGGGCTGTCGACGATAAAGGCCACATCACCCTTAATGGCTCACCTTTTAGAGTGAAAGGGGGGGCATGGTTTGGACTGGAAGGAAGAAATGAGCAGCCCAATGATGAGAAAAACCCAAATGGTGCCCCCATGGAGTTGTTTATTGGAAATGTGTTTTGGTCAGAAAGCGATCGTACTCTTGCCAGTGATGCAAGAGAAATAAAGAATCTTGGATTTAATTGTATAAGGATGCCTGTCGCTCCACAGACTCTTGATGATAATGATGCTCAGGGTAGAGACCCAGTTCTCAAAAATTCCGAAAAAGTGCGTATTCAGGGCGCTTTTTCGGCACTTAAAGCAGTTGTCCAAGCTTGTGCGGATGCCGGTCTGTATGTCCTTCTTGATATGCACTCCTGTTCCAATTATGTTGGCTGGAGAGCTGGTCGTCTGGATGCCCGACCTCCTTATGCGGATGCAAAACGGGAGAACTATGAGTACAAACGAGAGGATTGTTCCTGCGCAGAAACCAATAATCCCAGCACTGTTACCCGTATCCAGGCTTATGATGAAACCAAATGGTTAAGAGATCTCAAGACTCTGGCCGGTCTGGGAAAGGAGATTGGTGTAGATAACATAATGGGTATCGATATTTTTAATGAACCCTTTGACTATAGCTGGGATGAATGGTGTTCAATGATCGATAAGGCTTACGAGGCGATCAGTTCTGTTAATCCCAATATTCTTATCTTTGCACAGGGTATCGGGGGTTCGAATGGGACACAGGATGGTACCCCGGATACCTATAAAGATACTCCTCATGGGAACAAAGCATCAAACCCTAACTGGGGTGAAAACCTTTATGAAGCGGGTAAAAAGCCCCCAAAAATGCCAAAGAGCAAACTGGTTTACTCTCCTCACTGTTATGGTCCGGCAGTTTGTACCCAACCCATGTTTGCAGATCTGGAGGCTCAACCAGAGTGTGAAGGACTCGTAGAAGATGCTTTTGGAGATAAGAGATGCCAGATTGTTATCAAACCCGAAAAACTGATCCCAGGTTGGCATGAACATTTCGGATATCTCAGAGCTCTTGGATATGCTGTTTGTATTGGGGAGTTTGGAGGCAATATGGATTGGCCTGACAAGTCTGAGAGTCGCCATCAGCAGCGCTACAGCTATCTGACAAACAAAAATTCGGATGAACAGTGGCAGCGGGTTTTTGTCGATTATCTGATAGAAGAGGGTATTTATGACTCTTTTTACTGGTCAATAAACCCCGAATCCGCCGATACCTATGGAATTTTTACATCTCCCTATGATCCAAACTCAAATAAATCTGGATGGGGTACGTGGTCCGGAACCGATTCAAGGAAACTTTCTCTACTCAGAAAACTATGGGAAGCTCCGGAAACCGATAATCCAGGACATGCCAAAGCGCCGGTAAAGCATACGGTGACTGGTCTGAAAAGTGGTTATTCATGCAAAGTATCCAATGCTGGTGTAATTACCTACAAATTACCCAAAGCAGGGATGGTTTCTCTGAAACTTTACGATGTCAGCGGTCGCTTGCATGCAAAAGTAGTAGAAAAGAAGCAGAATGCAGGCACTTATACAATTAATCGCAGTCAGCTGCCATCTGCATCCGGCTCTTATGTGGTTGCTTTTTCTGCAGGTGATTTTTCTTTTAATCAGATGGTGTATTTAACAAAATAAACTGTCTGTGATATAGTATTAAAAGGTGGCTTGATCGGTTTTATTAAGCCACCTTTTTTTATTCCGGATTGTCTATTAAACAGGGACTTAATTTAGGTCCTGCCTGGCAAGGCTGTTGGTTGCTTCGGTAAACCCTCACTGATAGTAACTTTGATGAGCCCTAATTAATTGTTACTTTGATGAGCCCTCGTTGTGTTATTTCGAGGGAAAAGGGCTCCGGATTCATTATCGCCTGGAATCAGAAATCGTATCGGATGGCGCACTCTCCCCACGACGGTTATAAGATGTTACATAGTACCAGTATTGATGAGGGTGGCTTTTTTCTGCATAATCATTAAAACCGACACCAGGTATGGAATCCAATACTGTAAAAGGTCCACTCGGTGAATCTGCTCTGTAGACAATAAATCCCAGAAAGGGTGTCTCCTCAAAATCAGGAGCTGTCCAGTTGAGGGTTATGTACTCTGGTGTGTGCGATGACTGCAGATTGCTGGGAGGTTGGGGAACCCGGGATGGTATGCTGTATCCGATTGCGATGGATGAAGACAAAACACTTTCTCCGGCGAAACCGATTGACTTTACCTTGTAATAGTAGAATGTATCCGGAGATACCGGATCAAAACAGAAAGTATCTGTTGTGGTTTTTACCAGAACCGGATTTACGAATGAACTGCTGGTAGAACGATATAGTGCATATTGTCTTGCTCCGCTTCTGGACAGCCACGAAACAAGCACCGTGTCCTCATAAACCCCGGCTGTTGCCCGGATTGACGACGGAGGAGATGGTATTTGCAGTTTTGCGGAAACAGTATCCGAACTGAGCTCACTTTCGTTGAGGTTGACACTGGATACACAGTAATAATAAGTGTTACTGCTCCGCACCGAATCTGCATATAACCCGGTGGTTGTACTGTCAATTTTTAGAAAGGGGCCATTTCTGGAATCAGACCTGTATATATAGAATTTCGGTGGATTACCCGAAAATGACCAGGCTATAGTGATAGAAAGCTCATTGCTGTTAGTTAGCAGAGAACATGGCGGTGGCAATTTGGTTCCACTTGCTCGTGTGCTCCAATCGCTGACCTGATCACCCTTAATAGATGCGACAGCATATACCCAGAAGTTCTGTGAGGATGCAGTTGAATCATTGTAAAATGTGTCAGTGCAGGTATCAATTACTGTTGGTGTAATAGAACTGCTTGTGGCTCTGCCGATCAGATATTTCTCTGCACCACTGACTCTGGACCAGTTGACTGCAATGTGGGTTCCGTAAAGGTAATTACTGACTGACAATGTCTGAGGCGGAAGAATAGGAAGTGCTTTTGCATATAAGTACCCGCTTAGTGCTCCAACTCCCGACTGGTTTAATCCTGCGATTTTGTAATAATAGTAAGTATCAACTTCCGGCGGGGTATCGGTATAAGTGGTACCGCTAACGGTATCCACAGCAACATACCCGCTTTGATAGGTCCTGGATCTGAATATTACATATCCGGTAGCTGCTTCACCTCCCGGATTGGGACTCCATGTTAACACAACACAACCGGTCTGACTTTGGGCTCCGGTAAGAGTTGGCTGACGCGGTCTGGCAAGTACAGATCCGCTTTTAATGTCGCTTAAGGGAATAGTGTATCCGGGCAGATTGGTTTTTACTCTGAAATAATAAGTCCCGGATTCGATAAAGATAAAACTGATGAAAGTATCGCTTATTTCATCACTATAGTAGGTATACCCGTTTGTATCAGAATAGATGACCTGGTAGGTGTAAGCATCAGGAACCTTTGACCATTGAAGTTTCAGACTGTCACCTGCGGCTGTAACGGTCAAATTCTGAACACCATTTCTGTATCTGACAGTTGTAGAGGAGTAATTCGGTGTTTCTCCATTTATACTAACCGATTTTATTCTGTAATAATTGGCACCTTCGGTGACAGAGGAATCGTAAAAGAAATTATCCTTCACGTTTTTCAACAGCACAAAATGAACACTGTCTGTGGATTTATAAATGTTATAGGAGGAAGCGCCCATGGCCGGGTTCCATATCAATTGCAGATAGCTTTTTTCTAATTGGAAAGAAAAACCTGAAGGCGGTTCCAGCTTTTTGGCAAATACCGGTTCTGCCGTTTTTCCTGTACGGGAGCGGTATTTTACTGCCACTGTGTAATAGGCAGAAACCCGTGTGGAATCGATGTAAACCGGTTCGTAAACTGTGTCAATCGGTATATATGGTCCGGAAAGAGCAGTCGGAGAGCGATAAACGATGTAGCTGTCGGCAAGTGTTACCGCATCCCAGCTTATTTGCAGTGTATGTGGTATGTCTACTGAACCGGTAAGATTTTTGACTTTATCCAGTGCTGCAGGATAACCGGTGACCAGTTCACTTAAATAACCCTCCGCACCGGATGAGTCCAGAGCACAGATCCGGTAATAATTGGTATCTGCAGCAGCTGAATCGATATAAAAAGTGTCGATAATTTTGGAAGAGATCAAGGTGGTACCGGAACCGGGAGTGGATCGGTACAGATGATACCCGGTCGCTCCCAGAACCGGTGTCCAGCTCAGGGCTACATAAGCCTGGAAAGTTCCCTGTGATGCAGTCAGTTCTTTCGGTTCACTTATAGCAGGACCTTCAGCCACAACCGCATTGCTGAGTCTGCTTTCAACCCCATAACGATTAACGGCACTCATCAGATAAATCCAGACGGTTCCTGAAGAGACCGGATCGCAGTACCTGTTCTCCGGTGTTGAATCGATCAATACCGCCTGTGAATCCAGGTGGCTGGTTCTGTATATCTTATAGCCGGAAGCATCCGGTATCGTATCCCAGTACAGCAGTATGCAGGATTTTGAATTCCTGTCAATATTCAGTTCAGGTGGATCGAATCGGGTAACATATCCGGTTTTAAAAAGTGAACGCAGTCCTTCCTGGCTGTCAGGACTTACCGTAGCAATTTCATAATAGTAATTTCTGGTGGAATTTACAAAATCTACATAGAAGGTATCACTGGTAGTAGCTATTGGTGTATATTCTCCGTTAATTTCTTCCGAACGATAAACCCGATAGGCTAAAGCCTGATCTACACTGTGCCAGTAAATAAAGATCTTGTTTTCATAGGCCCCTTCTGAAATATCAGCTATTTCGGGAGGCGGGAGAATTCCAATGGCAAAACCGGAATCATAGGCACTTGCCGGACCGCAACCTCCGTCCTGGTCCTGTGAAGATACCTTGTAGAAATATGGGGTATAGGCTTCTACTGTATCTACATAAAAACTGTCAATTATTGCGGATGCAATTTCTTCATATGTACCTTCTGCACTGTTGGCTCTGAAAATACAATAGGAGTATGCAGATGTGTTTGGATGCCAGGACAGCTTAATCTGGCGGTAATAGGTTCCTTTTGAAGCAACCAGAGTGCTGGGGGGAGCAAGATTCTTGATCTTGAAACCGGTGACCGGTGTTGCAGACCTGCTTTTACCGAATTCATTACTTGCTCTCACTGTGTAAATGTACCTTGCAAAAGACTTCAGTGAATCATAGTAATTTGTGGTTTCTGTAAAGGCTATACTGTCAAAGGTACTGCCACTGATTTCCTTTCGATAAACAGTGTATCCTGATGCAAATTGACTTGCCTGCCATTCCAGGAAAACCCCCGAATAATCCGATCTGACTTTAACATTTTCCACAACCCTGGGAGGCATACCCAGTGGGGTGATAATAGAACCGGTATCGGTAAGACTGTCACCAGCAGCGGTTACTATGGTTAACTGGTAATAGATTGTCCTGAAAAGCTCTACTCCGAACATAGTCAGATTCGGATCATCACTGGTATAACTGAAGTCCAGTGAATCGGGATAATATCCGACTCTGATGGTAAAACTGGAAAAATTGACAGCTACTGAACAGCGAAGCATGCCGGTTAAATCGGTGAAATTAAAATCACTCCAGTAGGGATCTGCCAGTATGAAACCGGAGGTTTCAATTTCCCGCATGCCCAGTATGTCACCATCTCTCATGTCACAGTGAAATACTGACACTATGATCATTAAAAGAAAAGAGAACATCATGAAACGCATCGTTGTACTTTTCAATCTGATAATCATTATTACCCTGCCAGTAAATCCCGCCAGTCAGAAAAAAAGGGAGATGGAAAAACCAACTGCACAGACACCGGAAACAGCATACATAGCATTGCGTATTCTGGCGTCTCTATCGGTTTTTTCTGTTTGTCTTTTATAACTTTCGTATGTCGCAACCAAATGTTCTCTATCCGCATTTTCATGTCTGAGATAAAGTTCCGCTTCCTTGTTCAACCCCTTTTTGACCAGATCATTCATTACCAATCCTCCAATCAACCCGGCAAGTGCTGTGTTACCAAACACTAACAACCTGGCACCACGGAAACACTGCTGATCCAGTCGTCCGGGAAGCGGTTTAAATAATGTTTTTCTCATTTTTATGGGAGGAATGTAAATATTGTCAGGTATGGATGAGCCTGCAATGTTATCAGAATAGCTGCTTTCGAGATTTGATTTCTGATTCTGTTCTGTTTGGGTCACCGGCACATTTTCTTCTGGAACCCGATTTGTATCCGGCTTCGGCTCCGGCACTTTTTCTTCAGCAACTGCAGTTTCTGTTTCTATACTTTCTGCCATAACCGCTTCTGCTAAAGAAGAATCTGCAGTATCATTGACAGTCGAGTCACAGTCAGCAGAAACATCGGCAGTATCGGTGTCGGATTGTGCGGTTGATGGAGGTTGGATCTCTGATACTGAATCCTGCACTGCTTTTGGCGGTAAACTTGAAGAATCAGTATCCGATAAAACTAATGAACTATCTCCGTTAAGGCTCCTGATTATTAAAAGAGTAAGTTCATCGACATAAAACAGAGGTGCCTGTGCACCGCTAAACAGTCGATCGACAGTTAATAGCTCTTTGTCTTCCAGAAGATTCTTAAAATTAACAGTTAGCTTGTACGAATTGGTATCACCTTTAATAGAGCCAAAAATCACATATCTGGCACCTACCAGAGAGGCAATTTTTCTCATACATTCATCGCTGTCGCAGGATCCCATTTTCAAGGCACTGCTAAGATAACGGGTGCCTATGGCGTTGTATCCGGCATTTTTGCACTTTTCAATAAGTTTATCGGTAAAACTGTTCCGAATTTCTACAAGGCTGGAATCGACAGTGAAAGGCAATACAACCATTCCCGGGGTGGATGTGAGCGGGTATGATTTCTGTACCGGAAAAAGGAAGATACAAATGGAAAAGAAGAAGAAACGAATTCCTTGAAAAAATCGTAATGCCTTTTTAATCTTAGCCTTGCTCATCAGGAGACAGACCTCTCTGCCGGTGAATGGAAAAACCTTGCCTGGTACAACAATATAATAAGCCGGTTTCGGTAGTGTCGGTCTTATCCAATATAAATCGGCAAAATACTTAAAACATCAAAAAGTTCAAAATGGCAGGATGCTGATGGTAAACGGAGTTTAAACTCCGGTTAATGTGTTTAGTATGCCGATTTACGCCCAGGCAGAAATCAGAATTCCGACTGGTGACCAGACAGAGAAATCAGAATTTCTGTCTGTGGTGATCGGTGACCAGACAGAGGAATCAGAATTTCTGACTGAGGTGATCGATGACCAGACAGAGAAATCTGAATTTCTGACTGAGGTGATCGGTGACCAGACAGAGAAATCAGAATTTCTGACTGAGGTGATCGATGACCAGACAGAGAAATTTGAATTTCTGACTGAGGTGATCGGTGACCAGACAGAGAAATCAGAATTTCTGACTGAGGTGATCGGTGACCAGACAGAGAAATCAGAATTTCTGACTGAGGTGATCGGTGACCAGACAGAGAAAT
>JAAYPC010000203.1 GCA_012519985.1 Fibrobacter sp. | reverse complement strand
GTCTTCCCCACGCGTGTGGGGGTGTTTCTTACTTCTCATATAAGTACATGACCAGTGAAAAGTGTCTTGTCCTGATTTGTGTTTACAGTACATTCAAAGGAGATGCAAAGGCAAATCTGAATGAAAAATGGCGGGGATATACGAAAACGTTCAAGATATTCATTTGAAGAAAATGAATCTGGGAGATTTAGTCAAGTGTAGCTGTGTGCATATATGATGTTCCTTGTCACTACTCCATATTAAAGTACCTCACTTTCATATAGAACTATCTTTACACAGATTCCTTACATTTCTCCAAAGCACCAGCATGCAAACAAAAAATCCAATTATGCCTGCCAGAAAAAAACATCATGGGCTATACACCAGAGTCATTGCCGCTGTCAAAGAGTAAGTTAACCCAAATTCTCCATCAGGCATTTCTTACTTCTGCATCTTAACAACCCACCCTCCGATAAAGTAAATATCTAAATCGTACGATTTTAGTCGCTACATCAGAAAATGTGAACACTACTGCATTGTTGCTTTAAAACTTCATTCTTCTAAATTCAGCCAATCAAATATCCAATTTGGAGCCTGGTAAAAAAATATAGAAATAATACCGATAATTTTCCTGCTTTCATCCGGGTAAATATTCATTTTTGAGGCAAATTTATGTTATTAAACCGTTTTTCCACATTTTTAATCGAGATTAAATTTCTTTTAATCCAAAAAAATTAGGAATTTATACGATTTTTATAGTTATTTATTCGATCAAGACTTTGCTTATACCAAAATTCCTTCGTTTTTAACCGTTTCTTTCTTTCATTTAACCAGGAAATTTTTATTTCAGCCGGCATAAATTATTGACTTCTGCAAAATTGCTGAAGTAATTTTCCGTTTTTCCCCGGTGGAGCAGTTAAAAATGAAGACTAATTATGGATTTTTATTCCTTAAGTTCCTTATTTGTTCTTTTGTGCTGTGAAGAAAGGATATTAGTGGCCTGCTTGCCGTTTTCCTGGCGGCAGTTTTATGAAGAAGGTGAACAGAGAAATAAACAAGCAGACAGAGACGGGAATTATTCTGATCAGGAATCAGATTTCACCCGGTTGTATTAAGAGGTCTTACAGTATCGATTTCGGGAAGGTCTGTGGGTGAAATCATTATATTTGCCGGTTTTTTTTGATTCTCAACTATTTGCTGGTCTTTTTTACTTTTCTTCTGGTCATTATTGTGGGCTTTTTTATCACGCCTGGCTTTGGCAGCAGCTTTGCCAAGTTGAACATGGTACTTGCTGTAGTAGAGAGAATGTCTCGGATCATCTTCATCGAATATATATTGCCCGGCTTCATATACCTCTTTGAGGGCTTCCCTGAAATAGGTCCAGGCCTTATAATAGGTGACTTTGACGGAATGAATCTCATCGGGTTCGATTACCATTCGGGAAAGGATATCTGAGAGTTTTGTGTACAGTTCTTCAGAGCGCTCTATCAGAGAAAGGTCTGCATGAACCTCCTGAAGTTTCTCCTTATTTTCCTTCGCCAGTCTGCTTATGGAAAGGAAATCCATAAGCCAGTCATGCCTGCTCCTTCCCATGATTATCCTTTTTAAAGCATCAGAAAGCTCGTTATCTTCCCTGAATGCCCTTTTGAGAGCTTTCAGTAATCTGTATCTCACTTTTTTTGCTTCCGGTTGCAGTTCTTCCCACTCTTTTTT
>JAAYPC010000202.1 GCA_012519985.1 Fibrobacter sp. | reverse complement strand
GCCATATATGGGTGTCCTTTCCGAATAAAAGGGACTGGTTATTTTTTTGAAGGCAGTTTACCCAGATAGACATTTCTTTTTAGTTTTTCTGCAGTCAGGTGATCAAAGCCATCCACATTTTCGATTTCATCCAGGCTCCTGAAACCATGATGTTTCTCCCGATATTTAATCAGCGCCTGTGCCATCTCTTTTCCGATTCCCTGAACCCGGGATAATTTTTCGATATCAGCATTGTTAAGGTTAACCAGATGAGATGCATTTTCCCGGTATTTCCTGGTTTGCTCTTCCATAAACACTAACTCCTTCAATATTAATTTTTTAAGGCATATTTTGGTATTTAATCAGTTCGATAAATCGCAAGACTCTCCTTTGGGAAAAAGAAGGATTTACTCACTGGTTATGTTATGGATAAAAGCATGCAAAGGCTATTCCTGAGTAGAAACGATATCTCTACTACTCAGGTGGTTTCTGATGGCAAAAAATAACGTTTTAATATCAAATATGAAAAAATAGGAATTAATATCAAAACAATATCTAATCAGAAGTAATCAGAATAGAATATCTAAACGAAGATCCGGAAATGTTAAAACTGCTTAATGGGCTTGATGAACAATTTGGGATTATGATGCTTGCCTGAGATACCATGAATTTTAATCTCTGGGATCAAAAATTACATCTCTGTAATCTTTTTTGTTTCTCCATTTTCGAAGTACATCGCCAAAGTTTAACTCCTGAGGTGTTACTATGTCAGATTTTGCAGAACTTACCAATCCTGCAGAAACAATGGCCTTTATGGCTATTTCCGTACTCAAGTTTACTTTTTTAACTTTATGCTCAGGTACGTATAACATGAATCCTGAAGTGGGATTGGGGGTGGTAGGAACATAAACACAAATTACAGTCTCCCCTATGGAATCCGATATTTCAAAGGTTTCTCTGGATGTCACAAAGCCTATTGTCCAGGAATCCTCCTTGGGATATTCAACTAGCACCACTTCTCCCAGAAAATTTTTCTGAGGTTTCAATACTACATCCATAATCTGCTGAACAGCAATGAATACCTTATTTAGAACCGGGATACTTGCAATTATGGAATTTCCAGCTTCAATAATTTTCTTTCCTGCATAATTTTTGGCTACCATGCCAACCAGTAATATCAACAAGAAAAAGATCACTACCCCAAGGCCCATAACAGGAAGATCTATGCCGGTTAAAGCTGGAAAAACATTATCAATAAACTGAAAAATTTTCCAAATTATATAGATAGAAAGCACCAGGGGAAACAGTACAAAAACGCCTGTAACAAAATAAGATCGGAGATTTTTACCTATAGCATTCATTTTTATACTCCTCAAGCAGGTTTTCTTATTTTACAGTATTTATGGAAGAGAATCAACCTGGGGTTTCATAGCTCAAAAAACTGCTGGATAGAGTAACTTTCAGGATTTATATTCTTCAGGCGGTTTAAAAAGTACCTTGATGGCCTCCCAATAAGGGCCATTTTTCATATAGATTCTGCGGCCATAGCTCAATTGGATAGAGCATCTGACTACGGATCAGAAGGTTTGGGGTTCGACTCCCTATGGCCGTATATAAAAGTTAAAAGCCTCGATTAAACATCGGGGCTTTTTTGTTTGATAAATCAGGTAATTAATCTGTTTATAATTCGTTACCAAATTATACGAGTTTTAACTTCAGATAGCCAGGCTTCAAATCAGTGTGATATCAACGAAGAAACAACACTGCTTCAGGTTTCAATTCTGCATTAAATATCCCGATCCCAAGAGATACTCCTCTTTCTTGATTTCAATGTAATTGTTTATCGAATATCGAATTAAAGGGGAGAGAACCCAGCCAAAAAAGCTACCCTCAAATTCAGCGATACTACCCACCTTAACCATTTTTTCACTCTAAAAAACGGTTTATTAATTCTAAAAAACGATGTAGAAATTGCAAAAAACGATATCTGCATTTGCTGGAACGATTTCTGAGTTTACTGGAACGATTTCTGAGTTTACTGGAACGATTTCTGAGTTTACTGGAACGATTTCTGAGTTTACTGAAACGATTTCTGAGTTTACTGAAACGATTTCTGAGTTTACTTGAACGATTTCTGCATTTACTTGAACAATATCTGAGTTTACTTGAACGATTTCTGCATTTACTTGAACAATATCTGAGTTTACTTGAACAATATCTGAGTTTACCAAAGCAATGTATTTATTTACTGAAACAATATTTTATCTGCTGATTTTGCAATTTTAATCACTAATTTTGCTATAATACTTACTAAATTTAATTTTTTCAGTGCAATTTTTGTTATCTGAGGTGAAAAAAACACTATTTCGCCTGCAAAAAGCAGTTTTTACCTGCAAAAAAACAACATCTTACCTGTTTTTTTCCATTTTTAACCTGTTTTGAGCTAAATACTGCTTAACCTGAAACCCCAGAGAATCCGAATCAGGAATATCTGAAATATGTCCTTAGGACATTCATTATTATAATTTCCCTACCAGTACCTTGAGCTGAGCAACTTGGTCGCGGTTAAATACTGCCAACTGCCGGCAACCGAATTCTTTTTCAGGTCTCTCAGGTGCTTTTTTGCTGCTCTGAGATTTCCGGTAAATAACGCTTTTCGTGCCAGGTGATAACTGAAAAAAGAATCGTTTGGCCTGAGTGTGTTCCACTTTAAAAGAAAAGCATTGGAGTCGATTCTTCCGGCATAATAAGAGGCAATCAGCCTTGGAAGAGGAAATGGGTGTGGGTCATTAATTACCTTGTGCAGCAAAGACAAACTTGCCGCAGAAGAGTCATTGTAAATAAGCTCGGCACGTCTGATAGCCGCCATCAGAGGAAGAGGTGAATTGGGAGGGCATTCATTGGTTATTTTCTGATAAATAGTTTTGGCATCCTTGTAGGCACCTTCATATTCGTAAATTATTGCAAGCTCGAACCATCCTTTCCAGAATGCATCTGTACCGGGGAATGCAATCACACACTGATCAAACTGTTCCTTGGCTTTTAAATGATTGCCTTTTTCCAGATAGATTTTTCCAAGCAGATTTCTGGCTTCGGCAATGATTTCAATCACATTTGTGTAGGAAACCATTATCTCATTAATCAGAAACTCCGCTTTATCAAAATTGCGTTTAGCCAGATGTTTTCTCACCAGATCCAGATGAAGTTTTCCCCAGTGGTGCTTATACCTTCCATACTGGTGTATGTAGTTTCTGATCTCCTTCTCTGCACTGTCCAGCATTGAACTGTCCAGAAGAGATTGGCACTCGATAAGTGCTTTACTCATAATCGAACTGTTTTCAGGAAATGAAGGGTAGCGTGAAGCCAGCATTTTAAAAATGCTGTCAGCCTCTTTCTCCTGTCCCAGACAGTAAAAGAGCGTTCCTTCCAGAAAACATCTTCTGGCAGCCAAATAGTCATCTCTGATGTTAGTTGCTTTTAACTGAAGCACTTCATAAGCTTCTTCATAACGATGCAAGCGGATGAGGCAATCGACTTCTTTAAGTGGAATGTCCTTGAAAAGTTCTCTGGGGGAAGAATCAAGCTGAAGTCCCCTGTATTCATCAAGAGCAGATTCAATATCGCCTCTTTCCCGAAAACGGTCTGCAATCAGTGCCGGACTTGGCATAAGCGGAATTGCCCTGCGATAGATTTTAACATTGTCAAATCTGGCAGTACTTCCGTTGATAAAAAAGCCGATTCTGTCATGACCTTTGCCCAGTGGTGGAAAACAGTCGTATATCTTTGAGACAGTTTTTCCATTGATGGTAAAGGTAATGGTATTCTCGATGCGTTCGATTTCTATATGATTCTTTTTTTCCAAAGGGATCATGAACACAGGACTGTTACGAAAAAGAAAACTGCTCCGGGGGTAACTCATTCCATGCAGGGCCTGCCCGTTTTTATTGAAATGAAAGCAGTAACCGCTGTCGGGATGTTCACTGAAGATAAATATTCCAGCATTATATAAATCATTGGAATCGGAAATAATATCACACTCAATCATCATGTCCTGATTGAAGCGACGCTGCAGCCTAGCATAAGCAAAACCCTCAAAACTTCCTCGAAGTGTTCCATTCTTAAGAGTCCAGGCCGTGTCATTAAGATCGGGAAAGAAAGCCCAGTCTATGGTTTTTTCGCTGTAATCGAAGTTATCCTCAAAGGTCTTTTGCCAGTGAGAACGCTCCTTGATATTTCTGCTGTAAATAGATAATCCTAAAACAATCAGAAACACAATTATCAATGAACTGATGATTACCGGTGCCCAGTTTATCCGCAAGAAACGGCTGATTCTTGATTTTAATGATGGTGGCCTGGCCAGAACCAGATCTCCGCGCTGATAACGGTTGATATCTGCCTTGAATTCTTCCATAGACTGATATCGCAGTGTCATATCTTTTGCCATGGCCTTGAGGGTGATCGCTTCAATTTCCACCGGAAGCCAGGGAACCAGTTTTCGTGGAGGTATAGGATTGGCTTCCATGACATTGATGGTGGTCTGGTGCAGATTTCTATGATCAATATAGGGGTTTTTGAAAGTCAGCATTTCATAGAGCATGATTCCCAAAGAACAGATATCACTTCGATGATCGACTACCATTCCGCCAAGAAGCCGCTCTGGGGCCATATATGAAGGAGAGCCCATGATTTCTCCTGTACGGGTAAGGGCATCAGTATCATCATCGGTCTCCATGGTTTTGGCCAGTCCAAAATCGATAAGCACCGGATTGAGCGGATCTCTCATGATCACGTTGTTTAGCTTAAGATCGCGGTGGATAATCTTCTGATCATGTGCATAAGCCAGAGCACCAGCAAGACGGGAGACAATTTCCAGGACATCAACCAGCTTCGGCTTTTTATTATGGAGGTAATAATAGAGATTTTCACCGGGAATGAAATCCATTGCCAGATAATAGATGTTGTCTTCTCTGGCCACCTCATGGATGCTTACGATATTAGGATGACTCAGTTTGGCGACTGCGTGTGCTTCGGTGAGAAAACGCTCTACAAATCGTCTGTTGATGGTGATGTTTGCAGGCATTACCTTGAGCGCTACTTCTCGTTTGAGATCAAGCTGTAGCGCTTTGTAAACTACTGCCATCCCGCCCCGGTCCACTTCCTTGACAATCTGATATTTACCAATAATATGACCTGCAGGGAGAAATGTGCGTTCGATATTGGCGATCAGATTATGGATACGCAGATTTTTCTTCTCTGAACTATCCGCCTGCTTATTGGATTCTGTGGAGTTCATAAATATTCTCCAAAAAAGCTGCAGAGTGTTCTGATGAAAAAAGGAGCGGCTAAAAATAGCTTCGGTATCATTATACCATAAAATAATGATAAGTACAATTATAAGGCAGTTATTTCATAAGCTCATGAAATTCAGGTGGTTCGGCAGCCTCCAGAGTTAGTTTGCGGCCCCTTGTTGGATGGGTGAAAACAATTTTATGTGCATGAAGATACAAACGATGCAGTTTTTTTTGGAGAATCTTTTTATCCAGTTGAGGGTTTCCATACCGGCTATCACCCACTATCGGTGCCCCGATATGTGCCAGATGGACCCTTATCTGATGGGTTTTCCCGGTTTCCAGGTCCACTTCCAGTTTTGAAAGAATATTATTGTATTCAACGATTCTGTAATGACTTCTGCTTAATTGCCCATGCTCATCAACTTTCATTTTTGTACCACTCTTTTCAAAGGTACGAGCCATGCCTAATACTATTTCTCCCTCATATTCCGGTGGCCGGTTATGGCATAAAGCAATGTATTGTTTGGAAATATCCCTGCTGCGGAATATCTCATGAAGCTTACGCACACATCTTTTATTCTTGGCGATAAGAATTACACCCGAAGTGTCGCGGTCGAGCCGGTGGACCAGTGCTGGCTCCTCCCCTTCTTTCAGACATCCTTTGCTTATCAGATATCCTGCAGCCAGCTCTATGAGAGTATCCCTGTGAAGATGTCCGGTTCCCGGATGAACTACCAGGCCTGGGGGTTTATTGCATGCCAACAGATCATCATCTTCATATATAATGCGGAAATTACGGCGGAAAAAATCGGTGTTTACAATACTTTTCAAAGACTTGTCAGGACCGGCAGGCTTGAACTCCTCTGAAGGATCTACATCTACTTCAAGAAGATTACCCTCCATAAGCCTCTGATCCTGTCTTGCTCTTTTGCTATCGATACGGACTTTACCTTTGCGGATCAGTGCGTAGATTTCAGAGAGGGGGATCAGGGCAAATCGTTTACGCAGAAGACGATCGAGCCTGCTCCCGGATTCCTCTGTTCCGATAAGAATTTTTACCATTAGAATTTGTCGTAAAGTCCGCTGATCGATTCACCGCGGTTGGTATACATTATAGCTTTGGCAAATAGTTCTGCTACAGAGATTACTTCAAGATTAGGGAATTTTTTATGTTCTGGGATGGAAACCGTATCTGTGACAACCAGTTTTGATAATTTTGAATTTGCCAGTTTTTCAGATGCTTTTCCTGAGAGAACCGCATGAACACAACATGCCTGAATCTCCTCCACTCCCAAAGATTCCAGAGCCTTGATTACTTCCAGAATCGAGCCCCCGGAGGCGATTTCATCATCAAAAATTATAGCCCTTTTCCCTTTTACATCACCTATAACGTTGTGAATGACCGGGTTTTCTGTATCATCGGAGCGTCTTTTGTCCAGGATTGCCAAAGGAAGGCCCAGTTTGATGGCATAATGACCTGCTCGCTTGGCGCTGCCTGCATCGGGAGCTATCACTACACAGTTTTCTGTGCCGGCTTTTTCGAAATAGTTGCATAAAAGCCTTCCTGCCAGAAGATGATCTACCGGTACTCTGAAAAAACCCTGAATCTGAGGAGAATGCAGGTTCATAGTCATAACCCGGTCGGCTCCTGCGGTCTGAAGAAGATCGGCCATTAAGCGGGCAGTGATAGAGATTCTGGGTTCGTCTTTTTTGTCGGAACGTGCATAGGGAAAATAAGGCACAACAGCAGTGACTCTTCCGGCACTGGCATGTTTTACCGCATCGATCATTATCAGAAGTTCGATAATTCCTTCATTAACAGGAGAGCAAGATGGCTGAATGATGAATACATCCTGGCCACGTACACTATCTACGATACTTACCTTGATATTTTCATTGCTGAATTTCCTGATTTCACATTTACCAAGCTCTACTCCGGCATAATCACAAATTGCTTTAGCCAGAGGAAGGTTGGCGTTCCCCGAAAAAATTTTCAACTTACCGTTCATCAAAACCTCGTATATAAAAAATTATTGCTGAAACCCGCCATTACGCCGGGAGTCCCATTCAAATGCGATGTCCATCATGGTATCGGAAATCAGTCTGGGCTGACTGACCGTTTTAGGTTCAAAGTAAAAATCGCCTTCAATTAATTCAAGCATCTGGAAAATTGCTTCTCTTCCGGTTTCATTACGGTAGAAGGCATCGACCACCTGACCTTTGAGAAATGTCAGATATCCTTTACGTCTGCCTGAATAGACATGAAGAATCCCTTCACGTCTGCCAATTTCCAAAAACTGAATGGCGTCAAGAAGAGTGGTTTGCTTGAGGTTTCCAGAGAATACAAAACTGGTTTGAAACTGGGTCTGATGAGTTTTTTTGGCATGTTTCATCCTTATCAGCAGTATCAGGATCACCGCAGAGAGAACGCCTGAACCTAATCCTGCAATTGCAACCCATATTATTCCTTCAACACTTTCCCAACTCATGTATTCCCCCGACTCAGGAGTTTTCCCCCTGAGGATAGTTAATATAATCTTTTACACGGGAAATATTATCAATTCCTTTGATCTTCTCCATTCTTCTGAAGATCTGTTTCAACTGGTTTCTGTTGCGAATCTCAATCTTAAAAACTGCTTTTGCCTGCTGACTGAAAGTTTTTAAGGAACCTTCGATTACATTTGCTCCGAAAACCGAGAAAATTTCGCTGATTTCGTGCAGTAATCCCGGACGATCACTTCCAACGATTTCAAGAGTAACATAGTATTTGTTTTGCAGACCGTCATCCCATGAAACATCAATCTTACGTTCCTGATCTGCTGTAAAAAGCTCCACATTTGGACAATCGGTACGATGAACCGATATTCCGCGGCCCCTGGTAACAAAACCAATGATTGGATCACCTGGAATAGGATTGCAACATTTAGCAAATCTTACCATAAGATCCTCGTTACCGCCAACAAGTATCGCCTGATTAGAGCGACCGGTAAAAGTATCGACCAGTCTGGAGACCACATTTGAGGCGGATTTTTTGATTTTGCGGACCTGAAAATATCGCATCACCCTGCTTACCGGAAGCTCCCCGTTTCCAATCAGCTCATAGAGCCGATCTACATTGTTGATCCCAAGATATTGAAGTAATCCGGCTATATGATCATTAAACGGAGTGGTTGCGTGCAACCTTTTATAGGAAGCTGAGACAATTTTTTTGCCAAGATCGATACTTTCCTGACGACCGGTGTTTTTTAGCCATCGGCGGATAGCACTTCTGGCTTTTGGTGTCTTAACCTCCCGAAGCCAGTCGATAGATGGTTTTTTAGAGTTAAGATGTAGAATTTCTACTGTCTGGCCGCTTTTAAGTACTTTGTTTATTGGTTCAATTTTTCCATCGATTTTGGCCCCGATACAATGTATCCCCAATGCAGTATGGACAGAAAAGGCAAAATCTAGAACCGTGGCGCCTTTAGGCAGTGAAATCAGATCTCCTTTTGGAGTAAAAACGAAAATTTCCGCATGGAAAAGATCGATTTTAAAGAATTCATAAAATTCGGTCGAATCGGTGAGATCCTTCTGCCATTCGATTAGATTTTTCAACCAGATCAAGGCTTTATCATCTTTGGACATCTCTTTTCCGCCACTTTTATAAAGCCAGTGTGCGGCGATTCCATCTTCTGCCACCTGGTTCATTTCCCAGGTACGGATCTGCATTTCGACTATATGACCGTTTTCTCCAAACACTGTTGTATGTAAAGATTGATAACCGTTACTTTTCGGTGTACTGATATAATCTTTGAACCGGTCCTGAATAGGGGTCCATAATGAATGCACTAATCCCAGAACATGATAACAGTCAGCAACGGTGTTTACAATCACCCTTATGGCCAGAAGATCATAGATCTCTTCAAAGGGTTTATTGCGCTGTTTCATTTTCCGGTAGATGCTGTAGAAATGTTTCGGTCGCCCTACAATGGTATTCTCAATTTTATTGTCTTCCAATTTTCTTCGAAGTGGCAGGACGAAGTTATCAATAATAGATTCTCTTTCGCTTCTGCTGGCTACCACTTTTACTACGATATCCCGGTAGGCGTCCCAGTTCAGATGTTTGAAAGCCAGATCTTCGAGTTCCCATTTTATTCTGGCCATTCCCAACCGATGAGCAAGAGGTGCATAGATATCTAAAGTCTCAGTTCCAATAGCTTTGATTCGTTCGGGATCCAGATATTTAAGAGTTCGAAGATTATGGAGTCGGTCGGCAAATTTAATGATGATGACCCGTAAGTCCTTTGCCATCGAGAGCAGCATCTTACGGTAGGTCTCGGCCTGGCGCTCCTGATTTGATTTCATCCTGAAAGATTTGATTTTGGTGACACCATCCACCAGAATACCTACTTCTTCTCCAAATTCTTTAATGATATCGGATAGAGGAATCTGTGTATCTTCAATAACATCATGGAGTAAACCGGCTGCGATTGTAACGGGGTCCAGCCGCTGCTCGGCCAGGATCAGGGCAACCGCAATAGGGTGAGCCAAAAATGGTTCACCGGATTTTCTGAGCTGATTCTGGTGAGCTTTGAATGCGAAACGGAATGCCTTTTCAACCAGCTCAGTCTGTACTTTAGGGTTGACCTCCTGGATTTTTTTTAAGAAGTTACCGGTTGCTTCATCGATTGAAGCAGAGGGAAGAAGAACTGTTGGATCCATATATCAAAAATATACCATGACTTAAAGCTGGAGAAACAATTTAAGAATCGAAAAGAAAAGATAAAAGGATGAGATAAAACTACTTTAGGCATTTTTGTGGAGAAGAATCAGTCTCCATACCTTTTCTGGAAACACTCTGTTTTTCAGCTCTTTTAATCTGTTTGTATTAACCAAAAACCTGGTTCAGACCATATATTAATTACGCTTAATTAAAAGGGAAATTATAGATTAGTAACAATTCCGGTCATGGGACCAAATAGAATGGCTATTGACAGCTTGTTATACAAACAAGATGTTTCAAAAAATTTTCATTGATGGTGTTTATAATATCATATAATTTTTTATGCAGAATGCTAGCAATTCATTTGATTGATTTTTAAACTGTTTATTTAGAACTGGAGGGATTTGCATGAAGAAAGTTGTTATCATTATTATGTTGTCGATTTTTTCGGTTTATTCCTATGAGTACCATACGAATTTCGGCGCAGGTCTTTCCTTAGCAGTTGGTGATGGTTCCAGCTACATGAGACCCGGTCCCGGCGTTTTTTTTGAACCTCATGCAAAACTTAACAAGTACTTTGGATTAGGTGGGCGCATTGATTACAGTTGGTTGACTGTGAAAACTGGTAGTTCAAATTTTAGAGCAGGAGATCATTTAATTGATGCAGGCTTGGTATATTAAAAGGATATGCAGGTTTAAGTGATGAAGCGGACATATTTTTTGAAATAGATCCTGCATTTGCATTGGATATTGGTTACGCCAGATATACTTACGGTGGTTCCTATAGCGAAGCTGAACCTTGTTTTTTAATGACCTATGGTACAGGTTTTCAAATTAAAAAGTTTTTGGTAGGTTTTAAATTTAAACATCTTATTCATGAATTTTTATCTGTAAAATGGATCAATTTTTATATTGGGTATAGCGGTTATTAATATCTGATAAAAAACTGCTGATAACGGGCCGGTTGCAATCTTGAAAAGAGGATCTTGCCCGTTTTTTAATATGCTTTGCCTATAAATGATTCTGTGCTGCGTTCTTCATTATTAAATACCGACATAACTTCTACTCTACACAAAAGATGATCTTCCTATTGCAGTAGGAGGCAAATATCCGAGAAAAGAGATTTGCAGTGCAATAATCCTGAAAAGATCATTTTGTTTAAATAGTAAATCTTTGAGCAATTAGAAAAGTGCCGATTTATTAAAGAAGGATCACTTTTTTACTAACAATTAGTCTGCACAAGCAGTCAACACTTTATATATTAATTGGAAATGGACATTATATCATAAATTTCGGGTGTCATAAATGAGTCAGATCTCCATAGTCATACCTACCTATAATGAACGGGAAAATTTACCGATACTTATTAATGAAATCTTCACCACTATAGCAGGTTGTAAAGATTTTGATCTGGAAATCATCATCGTGGATGACAATTCTCCTGATGGAACCGGTGATGTTGCTGAAGAGCTATCAAAAACATATCCAATAAAGGTCATTCATCGAAAAGGTAAAGAGGGTTTAGGCAGCGCTGTTATGGAAGGATTCTACCGGTCCGAACGAGAATATCTGGGGGTGATGGATGCGGACCTGAGCCACGACCCGAT
>JAAYPC010000201.1 GCA_012519985.1 Fibrobacter sp. | reverse complement strand
GTTGTTATCAGCATCTGCTTTCACCTTCCGGACAACTCCCCTCGCATTCTCAAGGTTTTTATGAAAATCAACCCGATATATCGAAACACTATCCGTTTCATTTCGAAACTTCTCCGGACGCTCAACATAACCTCCGCCTCTATCCATCTGATAGTTAAATGGCTTTCCAACATCGATAAAACGATTCAAAAGAATCAATGCAATTAAATCATTCTTATTATTAATAACTGTGTATCTTCCACTTTTTGGGTCTAACGAACGCTTTATCCTGGTTGCTGCCATTATATATAAGCTGTCTAGCTGATCTGGTGACATACCAAAATCAACCGTATCCATAAACGGATGCAGGATTTTTTTCATTTCACCACTAAATTTTTTGGCTGAATCATAAATATGTTTAATTAAATCCGTAACGATAGTCACCTTGTCCAGATTCATTGTTTTTATTCCTAAGCGCATCAACAATTTTGCCACAATCTCAGAAACCACCAGCGAATACTGCAAAACCTCATCCGCCTTTATACCCGATGACTCCTTCCCCTCCGAATCTTTTTTTAAGAACATTTCAAGCCAATCACCTATATCATCATCCGCAGGTTTATAGGAAACAGCAAACTTGGCAAGACCCATGAATACATCTTTTTTGCAATCACTGTCCACTTTCTTTTTAAACTTGGAAATCGCTTCAAGATCGCGTACATCATCAATTATCACCAGCGGATTATCCTTAAACAATCCATGTTCCGCTGGTACAAACGAATCATGTTCTTTAATCTGAGCCACTTTAAATTCAAGGGACCTCTCCCATATTCTGATTCTTTGCATCTTATTGTAATTACCATATAAAGGAACAGATTCATCGAAAGAGTGGTTCTGAATTGGAATCAGATTTTCGGGTGCACTAACCGATACCCAGTATTCAGGATATCTGATACGCTTAAGTTCAATTCCCACAAACTGTGGATACATAACAAAAAGATGAAGTCCCTGTTTTAATCCATACTTAAGTTTTAGTGGTTTATTGAATAAAATAACCTTATCATCGACGGTACCAGTAACCTCAAAACGTACCGTTAACGGATTTGCATTGTAACGCTCCATGTCTTCTTCAGAAAAGTCCTGTTCAACACCTATCATCAGATAGATCGCACGCTGACATACCGAATGGGCCTGCCACTCATCATTTCTGCCTCGAATACCAACCTTGTTATGAGAAACACCGATAAAACGGTATCTTTTGTCATTAACTGCAAATCCTTTATAAAACATCATTTTTGCAGAATCGGATTTCACCTCTTCGCCATCATTCTTTAACTCCAGTCCATCGATGGATTCATCCTCTATAATCCACATGTAGTCGATCCTGTCTATCGGAACAGGACAGATCATTCCCCTTCTGATAATTTCGTTATTTCCTTTTGAAACCTTATTAACCATAAGATCAATACATTTTAAAGGAACCGGAGTAGAAGTCTCGAATGGGAAATCTTTTCTGATGATCGGTTTGTTACATCTGGTGCTAAAATCCTCGTTATGAAAGCTGTCCTTCTCAATCGTCTTAAACCACAGATCAGCACTCTTTTCCTTAAGAAGATACTTGTCAATCCAGGCAAAATACTCGCCATAATTCTGTTCGTTAAGATTCGAATATCTTTCATACCAGGCAAAATCTTTCCCCTCTGGTTCACATATTCCAATCGGATAGCCAACATCGACACCAAGAATAACTTCAGATATTGGTAATACCCGTCTGAATGCAATAAAATTACAGAAAGGCTCATCAAAGGGGTATGGATCCGGCAAAGCCGTATCTTTTCCATACTGATTCTTATTCTCCTGGTAACTCGAAGTAATTTCACCCAGCCTGGTTCCCTCAAGCCATTTGCATCTCTTTGCATATGGCGATTGTTTCTTATCGCCTACCCACTTTTTTGTCTGTTCTACCATCGTCTTATAGGTGTCTACGAATAATTCACGGATTTTAGATAATACAAAATTATTATTGCCATCCCTGTTTTTCTGCAGGTGAGTTAGCCGGTCTTTTTTTTCCATTATATCAATATTAAAAAGATTATTATACTGTTTCCATGATCCCCAGTTCAGTACCCATGCCCACGCGAACAAAGATTCGTTTGTATCACCCATTTCCAGAAAGTAGTCATAGAATTCATCTGTAAGATCCAATTTGAAGCAGATATCCCAGATTGATTTATTTTGAAAATTATTTACACTTTTGATTTTTAACTGCACGTATCTTATAAGAGGTTCTTTTTTATCCTTTATTCTTAATACAAACTTAGGATCACCCTCTTTCCCATTATCAGGATTTACATTTTCCGGATACTGTCCACAGTAATTATCATCGAATCTGACCTTCCCTAATGGAGCGATATCCACCGTAATATCAGCAAAATTAGTTATCCTGCTCTTTACCAATTCTAAACTGTTTTCGAAATCTACAGTTAACATTCTGTCCAGGTCGTTTGTCTTGAACGCAAACAGATCGATTATAAGCTGAGTTGCAGGAATCTCTTTTCGAGTTTCGCGATCCTTTTTCGCCTGGTATATTCTTCGATTCACCCCCCGTTCATCCGGTTCCTTAGGAATCTCACCGGTACTCAGTGATGTGTACAAAACAAAAAGGTCTTTAACTCGAAAATGGCACCATAGTTCCCACTGATATTCCCCTTGTTTGCCATAAAATGGAAGTATGCTGCCTTTAGTTGATGTGTTAATTTCCGTAGATTCTGAGTATGACCAGAATGCAGTCACTATCTCTGGTACACCGTTAAGCAGTATAAATCGTGTTATATTATCGGTGGTCATCGTTATCTCCAAACATAAACTGTATTGTATGTTTCTCTTCTTTTCCAAAAGGAACTAATATTCTTCCGTTTTCATCAACTAAACCCGTATAAATAGGATTAACATCATCTGACTCGGTATCACACACTAGAAATTTGACATTATTCAACGGAAGATCATCATCGGCAAACAGCTCAGCCCATAAAAATCCCTCAATCGGAATCTCTATATCTTTGGTGCTTTTACCGACACACGATGCCTTAAATACAAGAAAAATATTTTCCCTATCCTTTATCTCACTTTTATCCACAGTCCATTCGACAGAACAAATTCCGTTCTTCTGCTGTCCATCGATAAAAGCTATCTTCTGTTCTTTCTCTTTTCCTTTGTTGATAACAATAAAAGACACTTTCTGACCTTCATCTGCCCCTGTTATGTCGACCGACAGCATAATCTTGTCACCTTCAGCAACTTTTTTCGGGGACTCTTCTTTTCTTTTTTCATCCGTGTGTGACCATACTGGATTTGACAAAGAGATCTCATTCTGCGATTTGCGCCAGTTTTCCTCCCACTCGAGTGCTTCATGTGAGAGACATCGACCTGAGAGGTACTTTTCCGGTATCGGTTCATCTGACTCATCTGCGAAAAAGTGGCGCCATTCAGCTTTGTTATGCAAGTACCCTTCGGAATACAAGTGCTCTATAAAACGGTAACGGAAATCGATTGAAACAAGGTGATTATACCGCTCATATCTAAGGTCTTTAACATTGGGCATGAACATCTTTATCGATGTAATCTTGACAGGATAAATCGTGTGCTTGAAATAGAAATAATACTTCTTCTGTTTTTCAGAGCATTGCCGCCAGAAAATCTCGACCCGATTGATATATTCACCCTGATCAACCCTGACTCCATAAAGCCTGGGCAGAAAAGCCCCTATTTCAAGTACAACTTTAACTACCTTGTGCTTTGTGTCCCAATGAGATAAAGGTGATGGGTTTAGAAGCGGAAAGCCGGAAATCTCATGCGCGAATTCGTGTATCTGCCACAGGTTATCCTCCCCGCATTCGGTGATCGGACCGGGAATGAACTCTTTTCTGTGACGTATTCGCATGTATGCTGGTTCCGCCATGTTCTTCTACTCCTCATCATCATCGCCACTAATGATTTCAACTTGTCTGCTGCCCAGAGCACTGAATACCGCCCGATAGCGTATGATTTCTTCATTTCCAGTAACCACAATCATTCTGCATGTTAAACAACACTGATTCTCGTCGATACTCCAATGATTGAAATAGATCTCTTTTATGTTTCTGTTGAACTTCTTTATCATAGAACTAAGCGATTTACCAAATTCCAGCGTCCATTCAGGCACTGTTATCACTATATCAGGAATGTCTTCAATCCCCATATCAGGATTTTTCAAGTCACTTCCTTTGGGCATATTGATAAGCTGTTTGAGTTGATTTTTTATAGAATGAACCAGTTTTACATTCTCCGGCATTTTTTCTGCCGGTAATCCATCATGGGTGAAACCTGTAATATTCTCCCAGAAGCCCATTAAAATCTCCAAAATGGAATGAAAGCAAGAAACAGAGATTTTCTTCTTTTAAGAATTTTTATAATTACTAAGCATCATACGCAAAAAAGTAGTAGCCTTCTTGATATTTTCCTGTTCATCGTTGATTTTGTCGAGAATCGAACTGACAAACTCGTTAGATGACAGAACCGAAGAAGCAGTGTTAGCGATACGTTAAACATAGTTACTTTTCATTCTGGTTGGCAGACCGCTGTAGTTGAGGGGCAATAGAGATTCGGCCATAATAAAGGCTCCTTTAATGTGTGAGAATAGAAATAAACCGGCCAAAACAAAGGAAAGAGAAAAGTGGTGAAGAACGACAGCCGGATTTGTTAGATAATTTGTATATAAATTATGTCGTTTCAAGATGCAAGAATAGTAATGATAAAAGAAAAAACCGTAACTACTCAGCAATTACCGGTATTTACGAAATCCCGAATCTCAAGCTCCAAAACAAATCCACAATTGTTCAAATTCCAAACAAAGACAATATTATAACCAGCCAGCAAAACGTTGGGAATCTATCTGGCAAACCTCAGTGAAAATAAAATATCAGATATGTATTCAGGTTCCTGAAAGGTAATTTCTTGTTTGGTAACCATTGTGAGGATTAATAGAAATCATGAAACCTTTTGGCTTACTCTCAAGCCGATGAATAGCTACCTTGAAACTTTTTGGCTTACTCTCAAGCCGATGAATAGATACCTTGAAACTTTTTGGCTTACTCTCAAGCTGATGAATAGCTGCCTTGAAACTTTTTAGCTTACTCTCAAGCCGATGAATAGCTGCCTTGAAACTTTTTTGCTTACTCTCAAGCCGATGAATAGATACCTTGAAACTTTTTGGCTTACTCTCAAGCCGATGAATAGCTACCTTGAAACTTTTTAGCTTACTCTCAGCCCTGAAAACATATCCTGTAAATTTCCATTTACTCTCAAGCTCGAGATAAGATGTCACGCATCATAAGATTGCCCTCATTCAGTCAAAAAAATGCCATTCGATATTTCTTTGCTTGAACTCCTGAATCTTGCATCATATCACTTATATCATCCATGGTTCCTCTTCATAGGATTCCATAATCTCCTGAACGCGATTACCACTCGCCCTTTTGAGTCTGTCATTTTCCCATTTTGACGGATTATTCTTTATATAATTTTGTATCCTCATTAATTCTTCTTCATTACGGATGATATGTTCCCAATAATTGCGCTGCCATAATTTTTTAGAAAACGGTTGCCAATTATTCTCTTTTACCCCACGAATGTACTCAACAGTGACAATTGATATAAATGCCCCTAAAATGTCGCCCAATACATTCCTCTTTTTGGAATAAAAATTTGAACTGCTGCTTAACTCTATATATTAGTCGGGGCAACCGTCGGGACAACCCTTGTGGTTGCCCTCATCTTATTCTAAAACTGAATTTTCTTTTACTGCTCTTTCTGAGAAATAAAAATTTTTCTCTGAGATTTTTCTTTTTTTTCTTTTTCCAACTATTTTTTTCTCAAAATAGTTGGAGGGCAACCACAAGGGTTGCCCCGACAGATTCTTCTTTAACAGATTCTTCTTTAACAGATTCTTCTTTAACAGATTCTTCTTTAACAGATTCTTCTTTAACAGATTCT
>JAAYPC010000200.1 GCA_012519985.1 Fibrobacter sp. | reverse complement strand
GAAGGTTTGTTCACAGCTACCAGGTACTCATCTTCATAGAGTATATCAAGAGGAATATTCTGCGGAGCTAATTTAATATCACGCACCAGAGCAGATCGGACTACTTCAATACGATCACCCCCGGATATGATATCCTTTTTACTGGCTTTCTGGTTGTTGCGTAGCACCTTTCCATCTGCTATCAGTTTCTGTATCTGCGATCGTGAAACATCCACCAGTTTGCGAGCCAGAAATATGTCGAGTCTTTCTGCTTTACACTCAGGTGATATTTCCAGTACAACAGGTAAATTATTCGACATCTTCCGAGACACTTCCCTCCGGGATTTCAGAACCGGTCTGACTGCCATTTTTTAAAGCCTGCTGCTTTTTTATCCGTTTTTCTTCTGCAATAAATGTAATTATCAGAAGCACTACACCGGCAGTTACATAGATATCAGCAAAATTAAATATAGGCCAGTAATGCCTCTCAGAAATTCCTATACGGATAAAATCGATTACCCCCAGCTCAGGATGAATTATGCGGTCGAGTAAATTTCCAAATGCGCCAGGGAAAATCAGCATGATTCCCCAGTGAAGAGATATTTCGGTTTCCGGAATATTACGATAGTAAAGAATGAGCATGATTATTGCCAGAAAAGTAAATACAATAAAAAAATGGTTGACCGGGAAAGAAGCAAAAACAGATTGTGGGTTAAAGCCAAAAAGAGCTCCTTTGTTGTAAACCAGCATAAGCTGCAGATAGTCACCTGCGATTTTTACCGGAGTAGCAAAGTCCAGATGCGTATGAGCCAGATGCTTTGTAAGCCAGTCCAGGAAAAACCCTACTGAAGTAACAATAAACAGCAATAACCATTTTCTTTTCATCTTTTTTTCCAACAAATTCCTCCGATTCGATGCTGATTCAGCCTTAATACGCAAATTATACTTCGATTATTTTCTTCATGAGTGCCTATAAAATACTGAATTACGGCTTGATCGGAAATATCTCTGAGCAAAAGTTATTTTAAGCAGATTCGTTCGAATATCATTGTCGTTTCTTAAGGGAAAGGCAAAGCGCTGTTTTGTATCGTATTTTTGCTGTGAAATCGCATGGAGTCTTAAGGGATTTCAGATGTTTTGTGTATTTTCTGCAGTAGTTTGCTAGGGGATGAGGGACGGAGGAACGGAAGAACCATATATACCAAGGTGATATAGTCGAAAAACTTCTGGACCGATAAACAAAGGGGATCGAAATAAAGTACGCTAAAGAATCATGTGATCTACATTAAACCAGAAATTTTTATCTGAGTAGTTTTTCTTTGATCGAGCCGATTACTGCGATGATAAGGAAACAGGTGTTTCATTGCCACAAAGAATTTTGTATAGAAAATGATTAAAAAAAAAGTAAATATAATCCCATATATCAGAATCATTCGCTACCACAATGCTCTGATGGCAGGATTAACCACATTCTTAGGGTACTGGCTTTCAGATTCTTCACTTCCACTTTCTTCGGTTTTCCTGCTGATTCTCGCTACCATCTGCTCCACGGGTTTTGGTAACACAATCAACGATATTTATGATATCGATTCGGACCGGATCAATCATCCCAATCGTCCCTTACCCCAGGGAGCTATTTCTGTTTTATCAGCCTGGATCTTTTCTCTTCTGCTTCTAATATCTGCTCTGGTTTTATCATTCAGTGTTTCAAGTTTGCATGGATTTGCAACGGTTCTTCCCTTACTGCTCCTCACTATTTATGCCTTTTTTCTTAAAGCTACCCCCATTGCCGGAAACCTGTTAGTGGCTACACTGGTTGCATACACGATTCTTTATGGTGCGCTGGGATCTGTTGGTTTCCCCAGACTCATTTTTCCAGCATCTATGGCATTTTTTCTGAATTTTTCACGGGAAATCATAAAAGATCTTCAGGATGTAAAAGGAGATCAAGCCAGCGGAGTAATTACTTCAGCGTTTTTTTCTGTCCAAACACTAAGGGCTATCATTTTTATCTGCAGCACTGCCTGCCTATCATTACTTTTCATCACCATCGGCATGAATCTTTTCGGAAATCTATATACAGTGATCGGTCTCAGTGTTATCTTGCCTCTTCATGTCTATCGGACGATTCTTATCTCCAGAAAAGGAATTGAGAACAAGTTTGCTCAGATTTCCACATTGTTTAAGCTGGAGATGTTAACAGGGCTTGTCGCTTTAGCTGCTGATAAGCTTTTTGCAGGTACCTTTTAAAAGATTTGCTATTACCAATAGAGATGGGAGAATCAGACCTTTTTTACATATTTAGGGCAGAGATATTTGCCACAAGGCTATTTTATTAGTCGTTTTTTTATTTAGGTTTGGATTTTTTGCTTTAATTGTTCTGGGTGGGGATGGGATATTTTTTTCTGGCTCCTCTTTACTGGGGACGGAGGAACTTGATAACACACGAATCCGTCTGTATATGTTATCTCGAGTAAAATTTACCCTTAAAGAAGAACTAAAAAATTAGTATTAATAGAAATACTATTTTTTCGTTTTTTTATTAAAAAGATAAAGTCTCTTTCCGCAACAGAGAGAAATGAAAATATACCTAATTTTCCTCCGTCCCTTCTGTCCTAATCAGCAAGCTCCCTAATTTAATAATCAAATTCACTTTCCATAGGTTTTTTAATTATTTAAGATTTGACAATCAAAAATAGACCCTGCAAAAAATCAAATATTTTTCATCACTCTTACAAATATAGTAAACAGAACGAGACCAAGTATTATCAGTGAACAGGTAGCACTATCCCCTTCTTTTCAGCAATGCACTTTCCCTGTTTTGCCAATCTACACACTGCTGTACTGGTTACATTTAGTCTTATCCCGGTACCTAAAGTCGTCATTTCCAGAATAGTAACCGCAAAGTAACAGTATAGCTTACGGGCATCTGACAGAGCATTATTCCTTCCTCTTCTTTTTATGTCATCTATTGAAACCGGGATTCTGGAAAAAACAAACTCAGCTAGCCTGTCATGGTCCCAGCCCCATCTCTTGTAATTGGCCATGCGGATCCTTTTCTCTTCATCTTCTTTCAGTGCATCTTT
>JAAYPC010000199.1 GCA_012519985.1 Fibrobacter sp. | reverse complement strand
TAGTAATTTCGGATGGTACACCAGGAGGTTCGGGAAGCCGTGCGATGGAGATGTCAGACGTACTGCTTAAATATGTTGACTGGGCAATAGCTCAAAACCGTAAACCCTGCAGCCCGTACTACCAGAGTCTGGATACCACAAAAATAGCTTCCAACGGTTTTTCATGTGGAGGAATGCTGGCAATGGGTACAGCACACGATCCTCGTATGACAACATGGGGACTTGCAAGCAGCGGCTCATTTAATGATAACCGACAATTATGGGACGCTGTACACACACCAGTACTGATCCTTGAAGGACATAAAGATGAAACCGGAGCCTACAATAATGGACTGAGAGATTATAATGGAATTGCTCCTAAGGGCCATCCAATTATGTTCTTCAGTCATAGAAGTTTCGGACACGGTGGAGATCTTTGGTCAGCATATGGAGGTGAGTTTACCAAGATCATGTTAGCCTGGCTAAACTGGTGGCTTAAAGATGACCTGGGCTCTACCGGGAAGGCATATCTCGTCGGCGATGGCTGTAAATATTGCAAAGATTCCAACTGGGAAGTCAAATCGGCCAATATACAATAACTTTACATTCAATTTATCCTTTCAAAAGCGAAGAAGAATTCCCCCTCATGAAGAGGGGGTATTCTTCTTTTAAAAGCTTAGTTTACGATATAAAAACGGTCAGAGCTACTTTCTATAGCGATATTCATTAGTGTCTGGGTTAATTAAACAAAAGAACACTTCATAAAGCGGCTAAAACATGCAAATAAATTCCAAATCTCAATCAGCAAATCCTAAACAAATCCCAATAACCCAATCATCCAAATCCCAAACAAGAAAAGAACAGGAAGAAAGAGTAATCTGAATAGAATATCTAATGAAGAACCGAAGCCCACTGAAGCGTCTCCGCGTAAGCGGGCTGTTTCCTGTTTAGATTTTTGGTATTGTAATTTGGAATTGTTTGGAATTTTGGATTTTGTGATTTGTGATTTATTCAGAATGCAGTGATCTTTCGTAAAATTAACCGGACACAACTGACGATATTCTTAATTTCATTTTAAAAAAGTAAACATATCTTTTAAGGTGCAGCCTGGTATGAAACCTCAGACAAATTTCATGTTTAATACAGTTCGTACCACAATATTCCACTCTTTGTTGATACCTGCAATTACCATTGCAGTAACACAAGTATTTGCACAATCAGATGCACACAGAATGATCTCCTTTGGAACAACACTTGATCCCCAGGCAGTTATTAGTGATGCGCAGCTTCTCGCAGAATCTCTTTGCGATCCGAATTCTCCCCAATGGCAAGCCAAAGGTGACCAGCATAGGCGCTATTATTTTAAAGAAGCTAATGCAGAAGAAAGATATCGTGTCTGTGTGCCTGAAAACTGGGATGGCAAATCCAAATTACCTTTAGTGATGTTTTTGCATGGTGCTGGTAGTGATGAAAGCAGCTATCTGGATCAAAATAACAAACAGATGGTGCGACTGGCTAATGAGCATGGATTCCTTCTGGTTTCACCTATGGGTGACAAAGGAGCGTATGGAAATTTTTTAAGGCTTTCAGCCCCTTTTGGCAATGAGAAAGGTGCTGCGGAACTCATGGCACAGGTTACCCCTGAAAGTGAACGAATCAATCAGCTTAGCGAAAAAGATGTAATTAATGTTCTGGAACTTGTTTTACATGAATATCCGATCGATCGTGCATCAATGTTTCTTACCGGCCACTCCATGGGAAGCGGTGGGACCTGGTATATCGGTGGAAAATATTCTGATTACTGGAATGCACTGGCACCAATGTCCGGTCCATTTGTCCAGAAATCCGGTTATCCCTGGGAAAGTCTTCACCAGATCCATTTTTTTGTAACCGAAGGAATACAAACACCATCTCTTAATGGAAGCAGAGCAGTACGTGATTGGATGATTGAGCAGGGTTTCAAATTGGAATACAAGGAAGTAAATGCTGATCATGGAGGTATGGTATCAATTGTGTTACCCGATGTATTTGAGTTTTTTCAGCAATGCTGCAATATAACAAAAGTTAAAGACTCGCAACCAATAAATGCATTTGGGAACCGAAACTCAGGTTTGTCTATTAAGTATCATAAATCAAAAGGTTCAATAACTGTGATGATTCCAGACCACAACACATCGAAATTATCGGTTATGATTATGGATTTAAACGGCAGAAAACATTATTCAGCAATTGCCAGGGTTATTGCCGGTAAAGCGGATATAAGCTGTGGATCACTTCCGGCAGGAAAGTTCCTGATATGGGTCGAACAATCCGCCCCTCTCTCCCCCAGCCACACTCTGCTACCAGTACTCTTTTGAAGGTACCAATAGGAGTTTTCTCTGCTTTTATCTTACAGCCAGATTCGGTTTGAATGTTCTTTAAGACTTTGTACCGGATATCTTCAGCAGATAAATTCCTCTGACACCTGAGAGATCAAGCGGAGGCATCACTTGGAAACCGGAACCAAAAAATGTTCAACATTGAGAAGAAGAGCTTTGAGGTCCCGATGCAATTCAATCTTGCAGTTGCTGAAGTATCTCTGCTATTGAGAGTCCTTTTTTCCATGAACAGAAACTATTTAAGAAAATGAAGAATAAGGTCCGACCCTCTCTCCCTCTACCCCCCTCCGCTATGTATTTTGTCCTTTTTTCCGAATTTATTTTTCTCAGGACTTTGCAATGTTACTCAAGATCTTTAACTTATTAGTGTTGACATTTTGCGGTAACACTGCTTTTCAATGTAGGAAAATTTTTTGTTTGATGAAGTATTCTACAACGGAGAATGATTTCACTATTCGCTCAGGTCACTAAAAAAAGGTTGCTTCATGGTATACATCAAATAAATTACTACTATTCTGATCTGCTTTGCTGAAAATATGAAAAGATACCTCTTGAATACAGTTCTCAGGCAGTTTGGGTTATTAGCTTTTCTTTTTTTGTTTGTGCTTGTACCCGGAATAATTCGCAAAAACCAGATAAGTGGTAGACAGTTGTTACTTGTATTGTTCTCGAAAATTATTGCACACAGGTAATTTGCATTGGTACGAGTGTTCTATCCTGTCTACTTGCCGCCGGGCGGATTATATTGGTTTATACTGCTTGATGGAAGTAGTTGTCAGAAGAAATTTTCCGTTCTGATAAATCTTACAATTTCTGTACATTTTTCATCAAAGGAGTGGCATTATGCCAGTTAAAGACCTCCCACGTTCAAAACTGTATCCGGCGGAAGCTGCAAGCAGAGACTAATGCTCTTATCGATGATTATGTTGCCCGGATCAGGAAACGTGAAACAATGTCAGAAAAAGTTTCCGAGCCACAGGCTGAGCTTGCCGGGAGCTGAAGAAAACAAGTAAATCCATGAAGCTCAAAATGCGAGTATTCTGCAGACCAACCATACGGTAGTACGTTTTCACACGTATTGCGGCCAATAAAACACTTTAGAAGTGCGTTTTCACGCGTATTTGCGGCCAACAAAACACTTTTGAAGTGCGTTTTCACGCGTGTTGCGGTCAACAAAACACTTTAGAAGTGCGTTTCCACGCGTGTTGCGGTCAACCAAACACTTTAGAAGTGCGTTTCCACGCGTGTTGCGGTCAACAAAACACTTTAGAAGTGCGTTTCCACGCGTGACTTTGCTGTTCTAAACACTTTCGATGACCGATATACGCGTATTTTCGCTGTTCTAAACACTTACGATGACCGATATACGCGTATAATCGCTATTCTAAACACTTGCGATGACCGATATACGCGCATAATCGCTATTCTAAACACTTGCGATGACCGATATAC
>JAAYPC010000198.1 GCA_012519985.1 Fibrobacter sp. | reverse complement strand
TATTCGAAGATACGGGTACTTTCACCATAAAGGTAAATTGTGTAAATGTTCAGGATGATTATGCTGTAAAACCTCAGGAAATCCTGGTAACTGTTCTGTCCAATAATCCGGTTATAAAAGAGGTAATAAATCCTGAAATTGTTTATATAAATGACGCTTGTACATCCAGGGTGATTGCAGAAGATGTGGGCAAGCATAAGGGGATAAAGCAGTATTTATACTCTCCTGATGGGGAAAACTATACTGCCATGTCAGACAGCATGTTAATCCTGTCATATAATGTTCCCGGCTGGAAACGCATGTATTTTAAAGCTGTTGACAGTCTCAATCTGCCGAGCCAGTGTTACATCGATTCGGTTCTGGTGAAATCAGCCATCCCAGTAATAGACAGTGTTTCTGTCCAGTATTTGGAAGATTCTCTTTATGTGAATGATAATTTCAACCTTGTTGTATATGCCAGCGACACCAATGGAACCATCAACGGGGTATATGTCAGTTGGGATGGTGATAACAAAGCAGATGACAGTTTAATTTTAATTTCACCGGTAAAGGAGTACATGACTGGTTTCAGTAATCAGTATGATACCAGCTCCGTAGGAGAAAGAACTATCAGGGTGTGGGCGGTTGATGATGATGGTCAGAGTTCTCAGATTTACACTAAGAAGGTTTATGTGAGTAAAGGTGTTCCGGTGATAAACGGGTTCTCACCTGCGCAAGTTTGGGTAAGGGACCTGAATACTTTAGCACTGAACGCAACAGATGTAAACGGGGAAATAATCAAACGGTGGGTAGACTGGAATGCAGACGGAGTCTGGGATGACAGCTCAACAGTTATTACATACTTATTTGCCTTTTTTTGGGATACTACCTTTAGAGACGAATTTGTTACGATTAACACCAAAGCAATGGATAACGATTCAATAATTACATCCAAAACCTGTAGCATATTTGTAAAGATGGGCAGACCTGTTATTTCTGGTGCAAATTTTGGAGATTCTATTCAGTGGAAACCGGGGGCAACCGATGCTGATCTTGACACAATGTTTTATATCGCAAAAAGCGAGGATACGCCTATCATGGTTGATACTGCAGACAGTAATGGAAGAATCGTAGAATTTTACTGGGACCTGGATGCAAATGGAACAATTAATGCAGGACCAACAGCATCTCCCAAATGGATCGCTCACAATCTTATACCAAATTATCCGCGTAAAATAAGCGTTTGGGGAAAAGATGATGACAGTATTAAATCAATTCCACTGACATTTGTTGTTTTTCCTGATGAGCCGCCTCCAGAACCGGAAATATACTCTAGGGATTTGGACAGTCTCCGAGTTGGACTTTTCTGGAGATATGAGGACGCAAAAGATAAACAGAATACACAATATGCAATTTTATTAGGAAAGAGCTCAGAAGATTGCAAAGACACATTAGTCAATTTTACCAGAGGGACTTCAACCCTTTTTGAAAAAGAAAATGAATATTACAAGTATACTGTCAAACCTATAGATGAAGGATATAATACCACGTTTTATTTTATGGTTATTGCAAAGGATGAAAGGAATTCAACAAGTAAAAGTTTTGGAGGTAAAGGACTTACGGTTCCATATTCCGGTACATCTGAAAAATAATTGACATCGTACACGTTTATCGCTTTCGTAATTGAAGGAATGATTTTTATTGGGACTGTTTCCCCTTTTGGTGTTACAAATCATTTATAAATATGCCCAAAAAAACGAAGAAAACCACGGCTGAAGCCGTGGTCAATTCTTACTCTTTACAATAAAAACCATTGTTCTTCAGAAGTTCCTCTATTTCGGTATTTAATTCCTGGTTCCAGTTTCTGTACCCGCAGAGTATACTCTCCAGTTTCATCTCTCTGGTGGAAAGAAGAGATCGAATCACACCTTTGAGAAAATTGACTTCACTCCTTAACTGTTTCAGGTCTGAGAGCTGATCTATATCGGGTTCGATGCGTTCGAAAAACTCGGTTTCAGCTTTCTTCGCTTCGATTAACCATTCTTTGACATCTTCCCAGCTCTCTCCTTCCTTGATAGATTCCCGGACTGCTTCTGCAAGGGGAGTGTCGGAATATTCTGAATCAATCACCTGTTTGAGCGTCTGGTTATATCTTACCCAGAGGCCGTTAATGTATGCCTGAGTCTCGACTTCTTCTTCCAGCAGTTTAATCTCTTTTAACAACTTTTGTACAACCGTTTCCTGCAGATCGTTATTCTCATGCATGCCTGCCCCCCCTTTTAATGAATTTAAAGGCTCATTTCTTTAACAAGGCATTAATACCTTAAGAAAACAGTTCCTTGCCGGAAGCAGTTTCCATCGTATTGTTTATCCGAGAATCAGTATGTGGAGAAAAAATGTGAGCAAAAACTGAGAAAAACTAATTATAACATAAATATAATATATTGTCAACAGTTTTCAATGATTGCCGAAAAAATCTGTTGAAAATATGCATAATGAATAGAGCTGGTAAAGCTTTCACCCATGTAATCCATTATTTTTCCGCTTGTCCTGTTCATGGTAACCATTCTGCAATAAGCGACGGGCAATAAAGACTGTAAGGGTCATTTCGATGTCATCGAGGAGGAATCTTCTCAAAGTAATCCCCAATTAAACTATTAGCAATTTATAGAGGATAGGGATTAGATAAAAACAACCTGCAATCACACTGATTTTTCTTTTAAAAGCTTTTTTTCTTTCCTGGTTTTTGCTCTGGTGTTCTTATCCCTTTTTGGGGAATTGGGCCTTTTTGTTTTAACTTCTTTTGCTTTTTCTACAAACAGATGCTTCTTGCCAAAACGCAGGCTTTTAAGTCTGGCAATAATCCTTTCTGCATCCTCAAATGGTACAGACACAAAACTGTAGGAATCCAGGACTTCAATATCTTCAATTGCTTTCTTGGCTATACCGGTCTGCTCTACTATAAAATTGGCAAGTTCTTTTCTGTTAAGACCATCGTTTCTGCCTTTGGCTATATATAACCTGGTCTTCCCTTCCATGTTTCTGAGATCTGCAGAAAATTTTCTGGTTATAGGAGTCAATTTACGGTATTCATTTTTATCAAGAAGTTTGTGATAGGAGTGCTCAAGGATAGCGGCAATAATCTCCTTTTTATCTGCTCCATTCAATAGTTCTTCAGCCCATTGAAGATATTGCTCGTTATGATTATTTGGAAGCAAAGACTTGATTTCCTGAGTTAAGCGGGCCTTTCTGGCTGCTACGATCTGATCTACCTGCGGAACTTCGCTTTTCTTTATCGGAGCTTTGACAATTTTTTTAATGAAACCAAGCCTGCTGAATTCATCCGGGGTCACAAAAGTAACTGCTGTGCCCTGGTTTCCTGCACGACCGGTGCGACCGATCCGGTGTATATAAGCTTCCGGGTTCTGTGGAAGAGAGAAATTTATAACATGACTGAGATTGTTGACATCTATTCCTCTGGCTGCCACATCGGTAGCTACCAACAGATTGATCTGCCGTTTGCGAAATTTCTTGAGAATCTGTTCCCGCTGAGCCTGGGAGATATCGCTATGGAGACCATCAGCACCATATCCTCTGTCTATCAGCTTGCCAGTGACCTCATCAACCTCCACTTTCGTTCTGCAGAAAATGATTCCATAAAAAGCAGATTCCATATCTATAATGCGGCATAAGGCTTCAAATTTATCTTGTTTGACAACCTCAAGATAGATCTGATTTGTTAAATTGGTGGTAAGGGTGTTTTGCGCTCTTATATGGGCGCTGTTTTTCATATACCTTGATGAGAGCTCTTTAATGCGGGATGGCATGGTTGCAGAGAATAAAAATACCCGCTTTTTTTCCGGTGTGTTTTGTAAAATGGTTTCGATATCCTCAATAAATCCCATATTGAGCATCTCATCGCCTTCATCCAGAATGACATATTCGATTTTGTCCAGCACGAGTGTTTTACGGTTAATATGATCGATTATTCTGCCTGGAGTACCTGCTACTATTGTCACTCCTTTTTTCAGCCTTTCAAACTGAAGATCATAGGATTGACCTCCATAGATAGGTGCAATTGTAATGCGACTGTTTCCTTTAAGGGAATTTATCTCTTCGGCTATCTGGATAACCAGTTCCCGTGTGGGTGCAAGGATCAAGGCTTGCGGAACTTTGGAAGAGGGGTTTAACATTTCGATCAATGGTAATCCAAATGCAGCAGTCTTTCCGGTTCCGGTCTGTGCCTGTGCTATTACGTCCTGTTCGGTATTTAGTATTAAGGGTATCGTAAGTGTCTGAATTTCTGTTGGTTCCTCGAATCCTTTGGCTGCAAGCGATGCAAGAGTCTTGGTACTTAACCCTAAAGAAGCAAATTTTTCCATCAATTCTCGTTTCTTTTTATAAATTAATCGGTTTTTTCTGGTGTGTTTATCAGAAAGAATGCTTTATTGCTATGGATGTGGCTTTAACTGGCTTTCGACTAAGGAGGTGCAGAAGACATGAGTCTTGAAAATCGGCGGTTAATTTTAACACGTCAGCAAAATAGATTGTGCACTCGAAAGCGTGAGTATTTTTATTATGGTGTTTCGGGAGTACGAATAAAGGATATAAGAATTGTTAGAGGTTGTTTTTTTTCAATAAAACTGTTTTGCCATAATTCACAGATATTTATCCACTCTGCTAGCACTACAATTATTATTGAAAGGAAAAGATATTTCGATGGCAGTAAGTTGCATGTACAATCCCGGAATAGTCTGAGGCGTTAGCAAGAGCGCCTCTGAATTCCTGAAATCGCTGGTTCCGGATTAAGAGTCCGGAACCAGCCTGTATGTGCCTGTTACAGAATAATTATTAACCGGAGGGTATTGTGAGGTGGAATCGGAAGAATGCCACAGAAAATGTTCTGCCACTATTTTCTTTTCTGCTTCGATTGACTTCGATATTTCCAGACTGCAGTTCGAATCTAAAGAATGCTGTTTAAACGAGCAAGAATGGTTTTTGAGAAACACCGAAAATCTCTTCAATTTAACCGAAAAGTTTTTCGGATGAACCCGGATGGTCTTCGGAAAACCCGATTGTCTTTTCATCTGCACAGAGTTCCTTAACCGCTGCACAGAGTATCTTTTCGGCTGCACAGAATATTTTGCAATTGCATGGGATGTCTTTTCATCTGCACAAAGTATCTTTTCAGCTACGCAGAATACCTTAACTGCTGCACAGAGTATCTTTTCAGTTGCACAGAATATTTTGCAATTGCACAGGATGTCTTTTCAGGCTGCACAGATTACCTTTACAGCTACGCAGAATTGCTTTTCAGCTACACAGTGTGCCTTATAATTCAAACAGAATGGTACGATTTCCGTTTTTTCCAATAAGGTAATCAGTGCCGGAGTGTGGGAAGCATACAGAACCAGTGGTGTTAGCCACCACTTTTGAGCACCTTTTCTGCAAAATTCAGTTTTCCTATAGAATTTAGTATCAGTCTGTCCCAACCTTGGCAGCACCATCGGACGAATTTAATCGTGCTGTTCCTTAAAAAAAGGTCTGGTTCCTGTTATCTGAGGTAGATTTTGGCAGAAAAGCCAAATAAAAGACTTATTGCAACAAAAGCTGCCAGTAACCGCACAATAATATCGGAGAGGGAATAATGATTCTTTTTTGGAGCTTCAATTTGAGAAAGATTAACCTGGGTTTTACTTTCTTTTGCAATTGGTTCTGGG
>JAAYPC010000197.1 GCA_012519985.1 Fibrobacter sp. | reverse complement strand
GCAACGCCCGGTGTGATCAGGATATCGGATATGATTCCGGATGTTGGATATGATCCGGATACCGGATGTGATACGGACACCAGATCCTAATAAGATAATCCGATATGATCCGTTGGCTCCATATATACAGACCTTTCAATTTTCCTTTACAAACCTTTAAACTTTAGCGCAAAACCTTTAGGGGTTGAAGTAAAAACCTTTGGGGAATAAGCCCTAAACCTTACCATTTTTTCGAAAAAACCTTTCAAATTCAACCTCAAAACCTTTTGGAGTATGCCTTAAACCTTGCTACTTTTTCGAAAAAACCTTTCTGATTGAATCCCAAAACCTTTTGGGGGTAAGCCCTAAACCTTACCACTTTTTCGAAAAAACCTTTCTGGTTGAACCCCAAAACCTTTTGAAGGTAATCTCTAAACCTTACCACCTAAACGGTAAACCTTTCAGGTTGAACCCTAAACCTTTGGGGTTACTTTACAGACCTTTCAATTTTCCTTTACAGACCTTTAAACTTTAACGCAAAACCTTAGGGGGGTGAAGTGAAAACCTTTGGGGGTAAACCCTAAACCTTTCAACTTTTTAACAGAAAACCTTTAGGGTTGAAGTGGAAACCTTTAGGGGGTGAGGTGGAAACCTTTGGGGGGTAAGCCCTAAACCTTTCAACTTTTTCGAAAAGACCTTTCAAATTGAACTTAAAACCTTTTGGGCCAGGCCCTGAACCTTTTCACCTAAACGGTAAACCTTTCAGGTTGAACCCCAGACCTTTAGGGTTACTTTACAGACCTTTAAGTCGAAGGTAAAAATCCCTAGAGGTAACCTGAAAAAACATAAAGGGTTATGATGGAAAGCCTGGTCGGGAGTTAAAAGGTTCAGAGGTTCAATCGTTTACCAGGGTCCTAAGCGTTAAATCAAGTTTTTTTCATAAAATTGCCTCAAAAACTAAAGGCTGTTTATAATCTGTTTAATTTCCGAACTACCCAAACCGGTAATTTCTTCAATCGTCTTTTGATCCATCCCTTTTTTTAACATTCCTTGAATTATCCGGTACAATTGTTCATTTTTCTTTTCAAGCTCATTATCCTTCTGCTCAAGCTCAGTATGTTCCTCTTTAAGCTCGGTATCCTTTCGTTCGATCATGGCCTCCTTCTGCTTAATTTCCTTTCGCAATTCTGCAACTTCCCTCTCAGCTTTTTCTCTTTTCAACCGTTCTTCCTCACGAAATGCATCTGCTATCGTTTCCATATATACCTCACCACCACTGTGTTCTTTAGCCACTATCTTCCAGAACTGATCAATAAACCCTTTGTTAATCACTGAAGCCAGATAGAGTAATACCACTTTCAAATAGTCATATTTCCATTTTTGAGCTTTTTGATCCTTTTCTGATATCCTGATAATCTGTGGCAATATATTCCAAGCCTCCGAACTTCTGCTATACTTAAGAGCCAGTAGAAGCATCTTGACCTTACCCGTCCTTTGAAGTGCTACTGTGGGTAAACTTTCTTCAATCTGCTCCGGTTCAAAAAACCATAAATCTAGCATAAATAACCGGAAATCAGGGATAACCTCTTCGGCTCCATTTATAATTGCGATATTCGATTTGATACTATTGTCGAATTTACAAGGTTTTTTACAATGGCATACTACAATCGGAATTACTAGGGGCAGAAAATCACCCGGCCCGTTTTGCTTCTCATGCTGATCCCATATATCTATGATATAGCGCAAAAGTTGAAAATGAATCTTTTTCTCCGATGTGCTCTTATGCTCAAAGAGAAGATATACCCATTGATCATTACTCAGATTCTTCGCACGATAAATAACATCCGAGCGATGTTCCCTGAGATTTTCATCAAGCCAGCTCGCTTTCACAATCTCTACTGTTGCCCAATCGATATCGCTTTGAACTTTTGATGGCAGTAATAAAAAAGCAAGTGGCAAGACAATTTCTATATCTTGCATCGACTCACGAAAAAAGCGATCGTGAGCGTGCTGAATGTGGAACTCGGAAGAAAAATCCTGGTTATTTTTAAAAGGAGCCATACAGTAGCATAATTTGTGCCAAGGCACCCCGAAGCATCAAAGAGAAGTTCTTAATGCTCCTTGCAGAAAAACTGAAAAGGCAGATGTTTTGGTTTTTCTCATAGGTTAAAGAGTTAGAGGTTCGGCGTTCAGATGCTCCTCTTTACTTCGATATTCGTTATTCGATATTCGATATTCACTTCCACCTGACTACTCCCCAACCGTCCCAATCACCGCCATCTCATCTGTCGCCCTGTCCAGATCCGTCAAAGCCGCAGCCAGATCTTTTTTACCTAACCTATTCCACACCGATTCAATCAATGCTTTACCAGGAGCTCCTCTGGAAATGATTGTTCCTGTACTGTCAATACAGATAACCTCCTTTTCCAGATGATTATGGAATTGTCTTACCAACGCCCCTTTCCAACCCATATTCTCCTCTATTACCGGAAATCCTGTGTATCGCGGCCCGAAAGTCTTTCTGTTAATACCTATTATCCGTACACCCTTTATATATTTACTTAAGATTCCGATAACTGCTCCCAGCCCCATCGTTTCCATGCATTGCTGAGAGTTCCCTTCAAAAAAACAGAGTACAACCAGTGAATGATTCGAAATCTCGTTATATAGTGATATCGATTCGGTATATTGACCCTTAAAATCATTGGCCCAGTCTCCCACCGATGCACCCGATCCTGCAATTGTATCTTTTGTCGTTTTCGAGTAAAAGATTGATGAACCATCCGGAGCAATACTATCAATTTCATAATACAGATTATCGAGACTGATTCCTGAAAAAGCAGTTTCCAGAATTTCAGCATCACCGACTTTGCCTGAAAAACGCCTGTCACCATTTCTGTCTATACCAATCTGCACATTTTTCAAATCAGTAAAGTTGGTCATAAGCCGGTCCCAAAGCACCACCCCTACCCTTTTCCCCTGAAACTCAATAACTGCCTTTAAAGCATCTCCACGTCTATAGTAAAGAAATGTGTTTGGATGAGAAAAGCCTTCCAACTGAAGATCAAGGATCACCATTTCTTTATCGGTATGTAATGTATCCCTGATGTAGCATTGACGAATATCACAATCAGCGACATCCCCTTCTTCATTGCGTGAAACCAGATTCCATTGTTTGTAAGGATCATCACCAAGCTCGTTATTAAAGTTCCGATCGATAACAAACCATACATTTCCTTTTTGATGCCCGGTGTTTTCATCAAACCCCGACTTGTCAGTAACAGCAAATAAAACCCGCTTCTTTCCAATATTCAGTGAACCATATTTGACAACCCTGTACTGTTGAAGTGGACTTTTGAGACCAAATGGAACAGATGAAGAGAGTGAGATTTTTTCAAAAGGAGCATACTCAAACACTTCATCAACCGGTACCATTTTTCCATATTCAGTGACTATCCGGTTTTTAGCCTTTTCCGAAAGATCCAGCACAATTGTATCCGGTCCTTCTGTTTTACGAAAATGGCAGACTCTATAGCGTTGAAATTTGTATAATATGGTATCATTATACCCCTTAAAAGAAACCTGAAGTTCATAGGAAAAGGGCATGTTGTAAAGGGCAAAAGAGCCAAAATCATTAAAGAGAACAAATTTACCGGTACTGTCTGTAAAAGTCCTGTAAATTAGATTGAAATTAGCATTATCTTTCAATGTAACCGATACCGAATCGATTCCTTTACCGTTTTTATCCACTACCCAGGCATATTGCTCTGTATAGTAATCCACACAGATATTGTTCAATCGAATACGCTTATATGTCTTTGAAATCACAATCCCACTAATTACCAGGAATGGAACAATAAAAATGAGTACTGCACCAGCAATTATTAACGGACCCTTATGAGAGTGGAACATTTTGGGTGACATAAGTATAAATCCTTTTATAGAGGATATGATTTTTGGAGAATATGGTTTTCCTGTAAAAACGCCCGGTATGAAAATAAGTTACACTGTCAGAAAATCAAAAATTCGGGAGGGGCGTTCTTACCAGCCCTGTGCTAGGCTAGTACACCCTTTCAGGGCTGATAAAGGGATCGGAGTAATGGACAGCGGAAACACTTGAGCAAAAAGGGCGTTCTTTTGTATATTTTTCTCACTAAACCAGATCTGAAATATCTTTAAATAAAGAGGTCAAAATGTCAGATTCTTTCGCTAAAGCCATTTTTCCAAAACAGTATGCTAAAATTGAAAAGGCCAGACAATCAGTTATGAGCCGCCCTCTTCGCATGAAAGAGATCAACACCCTGATGTCCTTAAGGTTCAATGGCCGTCCAGCTTTCGATTCTATCGATCATTTTTTCTCCGATGAATACAAGAAAGCCCTCGAACAGAATCTGCCTTCAACCGAGCTGGAAAAACTGGAAAAATTTCGTCCTGCCTCAGCCAGTGAAGCGAATATCCTTTATAATGACCTACACATGCGTGAAGAGAAAGAAGAATATACCGGAACCGGCGTTCAATCAGATTGATCAAACCCGGATACTCTGGTAAACCTGCAGCGCGCTTTTGCATATCTGTTCGGGATTACAATTATCGATGATATGCTGCTGAGCCTGGTTTGCCAAATCCTGTGTTGCCCCCTTGTTCTCCAGGAACCACTTCATCTTCTCTGCAAGCGAATAATAATCGTTGCAGTTAAACAGAACCCCATTCTTCCCGTCTTCAATTATCTCCGGGAAACCTCCACAGTTGGAACCACATACTGCAGTCTTTGCAGCCATGGCTTCAAGACAACTATAGGGATAATTCTCCCACAGTGAGGGGAAAAAAGCAACTGTGCTGGTTTGCAAAAATCCAGGAATTTCCGATTGATCAACCCCTTCAATTATGCGGATTCTCTCTTCCAGGCCGAACTCTGAGATCAGATCTTTTATGTATTGCTTATATGGTTTTCCATCAGGCATATCACCGAACCCTCTTCCAACAAGCAATAATCGGGGAGGATTATGGGTCTTGCAAACTATCTGATACGCTTTTACCAAAAGATGAACCCCTTTTCTGTACTCCAGTCTTCCAGTGTAAATCCACTGTGAATCGGTCTTTCCGGATATAAACCGGTTTGCCGGCAAAGGGTTTGGAAATACCACAGCATCCTTAATATGCCATTCTTTCTTTAGCATAGCTGCCAGTGCACTACCGGGTGATGTAACCGCTTTTGCATGTGTAATGGAGCGCCGTTCCAGATACTTTTGCAACCAGCAATCAAGCGGATGTTCTTTTATTTGATTCAACTGCCGCACTATAGTCCAGGGTGTATGAAGCCGTACGACAAGGGGAAGATTTCTTTTGAATGTCAAATAATACCCTTCTGCTCCACATTCAGGATATTCTATGATATCAAAGGCGTTTTCTTCGCTCAACCGGATATATTCTTTGTATACAGTTCGGGCCCAGGCAAGACGGTTCAGCGATTGTAAGATTGTCTTATAGGACAATTTTCTCAATGGATACCACAACGAACCTTCAGGCAGAGGATAAGCTCCGCATCGGACTCTGTGAATGTTTACTCCATCCTGAACAGAATGAATTTCTTTATCAATTGACCGACAAAGTACATGAACCTGATGTCCCATGGAAGCCAAGGCTTCGGCCATGTACCTGGTATATGTGGCAATTCCTCCAAATCCGGTTTGCGGAGGATATTCGCTGGAAATGTAGAGTATTTTCATTTTGTTTTTCAAATCATTTGTCAGTAGTGTCCGGTTGCCTCCATGCCCCCTAAATCCTGCCCCCTAAATCCCCCGAAGGGGGACTTAAGAGCGTCCAAAGCAACATTTTATAAAACCCTATGGTCAAGTTCACAGTTACATCATGAGATCTTAAAGTCCCCCTTCGGGGGATTTAGGGGGCTTTAAAAGCTTTTACATAACTCAGAAAAACTAACTTCGTCAAGGCTGTTAAAAACATAATGCGCACCACTGAGATCCATGTCTCTGGTCAGACTGCATCCTACTGCAATACATTTTAAACCTGCTGCTTTTGCAGACGCAATACCTAAAGGAGAATCTTCGACAGCAAATGAATTTTCCGGCAAACTGTTCAGTAATTTCAATGCTGTGCTGTAAGGCTCCGGATGCGGTTTGTGCCTGATTGTATCATCCCTGCACACAACAGCACTAAAGTATTTGATTAAGCCCCTCTTCTTCAGATGCCCTTCAACCCAGGCTCTGGAGGAACTGGATGCCACTGCCAGAAGTCCCCCGCTGTTTCTGACCTCTTCCAGCCTCTCTGCAACTCCAGGCAGAAGCGGAAGTGCATCAGCCATCTCCATCTCTATTTTTTTATGGGTGGACTTCAGCATGTCTCTATCCAGGTTTTCACCTGTAATACTTTCCAGGTAATCGAAAGGATCTATGGCATAAGCCGCACGACCTACACTCTCGATCCAGATCTGAAGAGGAAGCTTCTGACCATAAGCGGCAAAAATCTCCTGCATGGCTTGATACCTGGCTTTTTCTGTATCGATTATTACACCGTCAAAATCAAACACAACTGCCTGAAGAATCATTTATTTATACAACCATCCTATATTATAAAACAACGATAAAGAATATCAAATCGGAAAAAAAATAAGAAATATCAAAACAATATCTAATCAGAAAGTAACCCGGAAAAATATCAAAACTGAAGAAAAGGAATTAAGAAAACCCCTTTTTTCAGGGCTTATTTGATTAATTATTATTTCTGCTTATTTCCGGTTGAAAATAAGTTTAACATCATCAGATTTTGCTACCTGCATCAAAGCATTCTGCTCAGGTGCAAATTCATCGTTTGCAAATACCCGGTTATAATTACATGTGAGCCTTCTTGAGACTCTGATTTTTCCTTTCTCCAGTTTAAACTGAAGCGAATAGTCCATATTATCGGTTTTGATGGCCACATCCTTCGGTTCATCAATCAGTTTCCAGCTCTCCGGTATGCTCAGTTCAACATCGGATTCCAGTTTCACTATTCCGATAAATGAAGAAGACAGGTCAACCGGGTTTTTCCGGTTCTGTTCAACCGGATAGTATCCGGAACCAAGAATATCAGGCAGTTTTAAACTGTAAATGATAGTGGAGCCATTGACATTGGCTGCATTTCTGGCAGTGATGGAATAGTTGAAACCTATGGAATCAACAACACTTTCGAGGTTATCAAACCACATCGTATCAATGGTAACATCCGGATGTTCATTGCTTATCACCCGATGCAGGTCGGTTTTGCGTTCATTCTCATTCTGGAAACGATAAACGGAACGCAATTGCGAGGAAAAAATACCCCTGCGCAGCGTTTTCATGGTCTGCCTGAGGGTACCACTGCTGTCAAGTTGCATGACAATGTCTCTGCGAATCAGCCGATCTTCCGGTGTATCAATGGGCAATACAGAGATATCCCTGTTTCCAGGTTTTATCACCAGAGCCATCGCTCCCTGATCAGCCGAAGGAAGCCTTCCAAGAGCCGTGTTTCTATCGGTAAAATCGACATAGGTAGTTTTATCTCCTGTTTCAAACTGAAGAATACAATGGTCAAAGTTTGGACCGATAAAAGCATGATCTGTAAAATAGTGTATCCCTGTGTTGACCAGTACCAGCCAGGATTTTATACCTGCAATATCCATAAGGCATTTCCCCAGTGAAGCCATATCTTTACAATCTCCGATACGTGTAGCAAGCACATCTTTTGCAGCTTGAGGCACCCATCCGGATTGCCTGAACGGGACAAAGCTATAGTTGACGTTTTTAGTTATGAACTCATGAATCTTTAAAGCTTTCTCCCAGTCGCTGGTGGTATTTTCAAAAAGAGAATCCGCAAGACTCTTCAATTCAATAGTCTGATTCTGCTTATGACGGCTCAGTTCATAATACCAGTCACTTATCTGCCTCCAATCATTGAAGTTGGAATAAAACGCCTTGGAGAAAGATGGATGCTCGGCAGGACAGAATGATTCCGTGTTATCCGATGCATAAGGTTTAGAACTGATAGTAGTGATTCTGTAATCCTGATCCTGGGTGGTCTCAATCTTTATCGAATCTCCAATAATTTTAAATGGAATAGTATCATCTGAAGGAGCTACGAGCCTTATCCGTGTATTAAAAGATGGAAGTCCCTGATAAAACTCCTGCTTTCCATAGACCTTTCCTGCCATTACTCCTTCATAATAATCTTTGAGATTGTATTCAAGGATTATACAGTCACCCGGCTCCAGCGATTTAAAGACAACATAGTTAGATTGATAGTCGGCCGAGATCTCAGAACCATCTCTTTTACGGCTGACAGCCCTTTCGATATTTAACTGCTGATAATTAGGATTAAACGGGATCTGATATTCTTTCCATATATCGATCTGATTCTGATTTGGAAGATGCATCACAAAGAACACCCTGCTTGCAGAAGAGCGGCTTGGGTAGAGGTAGACATCCTCTATACAGGAAATAAGGGCCGCTTTCTCCGGTACAGTCTTTAACCATTGAGCAGATGCTTCTATCAATGAATCGACATCCGGCAGAGGAGTCATTTTCTCAAAGCTTTTCTGTTTTCTCAGCTCCCGTATGCTCTCCCAGGCGGTAAAATCATCGGAGGTATATTTTACGGTCTGTAAAAACGTCTCAACAGCATCCTCTTTCCTGTTAAGTGATGCAAGGATGTTCCCCTTAAGATTTAAAACAATAGAGCTGGTGGGAATTATCCTGAGGCACTTTTCAACCCAGGAAAGCGCTTCGGAATATTTCTTCTGGTTATAATAGAGATTACTTAGTTGCAGATATGGAAGAGGTTCGGATGGATTGTATTTAATTGCATTTTGAAATATTTCCATTCCCTTTTTTATGTTTCCCTGTTTAATTTCCAATTGTGCAACCTGAATAAATGCATCGGTGGCTTTACGGTGAACAGAAATGTAATCTGAGAGCAGGTTTGAAGCTTTCTGCAAATTACCCTGAGATACATATATGTTTACCAGCAGACTCATTACTTCCGGATTATCTCCATAAAAGGTTTTAAGTTCTGTCATGCGATTGAGAATTTCAGAACCATTTTTTTGCTGAATCGCAGCAGTCAGATGTGCAATGGCTGCCTGCGGTGTCTTTTTGAACTCTTCATGAGAGTTGCTCAAAAAGTCGTTCAGGGAACGGGGATTGCCTTTTGCCATCTCCAACCTTAATTGTCTCTCCCAGGCAGAACGATTGAGTTTACACAAATCAAAAGCCTTCTTCATGGCAACCTCATATTCAGTGTTTTTCTGTGCCCTGACCAGAGATTCTGCAAGAAGAGAATGGAGTATTGAACTGTTTGGATATTTTTTCAAATATTGTTGCACCATTAGCTGAGCTTCATTAGTACGTTCATAAATATTAAAGAGCGCAACCAGTGAAAATAGTGCATCAAAATTGGTACTATCCTCTTTCAGCGATTTTTTAAGGACATTACAGATTGAATCAAGCACAGGTGAAGGAGCAAGATTCTGGAACACTGTAGAGTCAGGTTTATAGGAAGAGACTTTTGAAAGAGCCTCGATATTGGTCAGAGGGTTATAAGATTTATCAAGAAATCGCAACATAAAATTGGAATAGCGGGAGTTTGTACTGCCAGCATAGACCGTTTCGTGACCGATTTTTACCAGAAGATCGTTTGAACCCTTATACAGTTTGACTTTCTGCAGATAGGTATCTATACCGGTATTTCTGAAGACAGGGTCCAGAAGTACAGTATTTCCATTAAGAAAGACCTCAAAGACACCGGAAGCCCCGAATGAAAGAAAGACTTCCTGAGTCTGAGGGCTGTTAATGGTGCAATGAAAGTAGTAAATTGCATTCTCTTCTGTCCCATGATTCTTAATAAATATCCATCCGTTCGGGGTTAACATCTGAAGCTTATGCCATTTTACAGAATTTCCGTTTTTCCCCTCATATTCTTTGCTGTAATCTCTCTGGATTTCCGGTGCGTATTTTTTGGTAATTCCGCAATTAGAGACATTCTCAAAGGGACCGATGAACTGCCATTGGGTGATTACTCCCATTTTTTTTAACATCTTTTGAGCCTTCTTAAGCTCTCCCTCATTCAAATACCTCTGCAAAAGGGCATCCTGATACCATCCATTGAACAGGCCATTGGAGGAAGCCAGCTTCAGCAGGACCTCATCCCGCTTTTTATACTCCGGATTTAGAAAATTACCTTCTGAGAGATAAAAATCAGGTCTTGCAGAAAACCTCAGCAGATCCTTGTCACTGCGAAAAGCATCGATAAAACAGAGGCCGGAAAGGCTGTTGTTGCCTAAAAAAGACTCCACTACTCCAAGCCCCCGATAAGCCTGGGCTGATATTTGGGGATCCTTCTCAACTGTCATGTTTCGAAAGATTTCCCGTGCCGCAAGTGGCTCATTGCCCAGAAGCATTGTCCAGGCGCTGTCAAGTAATCGATTTTGTGAACCTGAAACACCGGATATAGATATGATTGTGAATGTACAAATTAGAATCCATCTGAATGTCACAATATTCTCCTTTATTTCTTTTCTTTATTAGATCCCATCATCCCGTATAAAAAAATCACATCCAATAATCGTCCGAATCAGTTTGAAAACTTTTCCCTGATCCCTAGATCCCCTAAATCCCTGCCCCCTAAATCCCCCGAAGGGGGACTTTAAGATCCCTTAAAGCCACTGGGTGGCGATACCAGTCCTGGTCCCCTTTCCGGTCCTAAATCCCCCGAACTGAGCCCCCTAGAACTAAGGCCCACAAATCAAGCTACTTGGTCACATTATGCGATCCTAAAGTCCCCCTTCGGGGGATTAGGGGGCCTCCAGTCAACTTTCCCTATGAGCCTTTATCAAGAATTTCCCTGATATGAACTTTGGGATCTCCTTTACATTTCTTCAACGTTTTAATGTAATCCATCATATTCCTCAGACTGCTTCCCTTTTTTCTGTAGAGCTGTTCAAAAAGATCCACATCGTATGTATAGGTCATCCAGACTGCAAGAGAAGCATTATTTATCTTCATGTTCGCGAGGTTACGGTAATTTGTAGTTTCAAAGATACTGTCATAATTGTCTTTTATATTTTGTCTGAAAGTATCGATTGTCTGATGCTTTTTTTCCAGTTTTGACTCCGGAGATTCTTCACTTTTGTATATCTGGTCAAGATCGCCCACCAGTTTTTTCATGACTGAGCCATAGGTCTGGCGATCTCTGGAAGCACTAATTGCATTACGGTATTCTTCGGAATCTTCACCATATTTACTTTTTATAAACTCCAGCGCCCCCCTGTTTCCGATATAAGTAGCAAGTTCCTCGTTGAACTGTGCCTGCCCCTTTAAGTAGATAGTCGCATGAGTCTGTTCATGAATTATAAGTGATGCCAGAGAAAACACTTTATAATCAGCCATATAACTGTAAAGTGGGTCGGAAAAAAAACCCAGTGTACTGAAAGCATCCACTTTACTTATATCGACATCGTAACCTTTCCTGGAGAGTTTCCCTGCTTCTTTCTTTGCATCTTCCAGTTCGAAAAAACCTTTATATGGGATACATCCCAGAATAGGAAAGCACCATTTATACTGTTCAAAACTCAACTTTTGTGCAGCAGATACAAAGGTTGCAATATAATCGTTGTTAATTTTCACCATACGGGAATAATTTCTATTATTCACCAGGCCCACAGAATCTATGGCGAATGATCGGATCTCCTGAGCCAGCTTCAGAAATGACCGGATTTTCTCTTCAGTATCAGGATCTTTCAGGATGGCTTCAACGGGCCTGGCTCTGGAATTGTACCTGATGAGATAAACCCCTTGCTTTATAAGATAGCAGCCATTAAAAAAGACCAGAATGAAACAAATTGATGCTATGTTGAGCAGTTTTCTGGATTGCAAGAGTCCTCTTTATTTTCAACCGTTTTTGTGGTAATAATGTATACCAGATCCTGTTTCCTAAGGCCAACTACCCTTTAAATTACCCTGCCCCCTAATCTTTCGCCCTCTAAATCCCCCCGAAGGGGGACTTTAAGAGCTCTTAGTGGCAGTGGATGACGATACCGGTCTTTGTCCCCTTTTCGGTCCTAAGTCCCACTTTGGGGGATTAGGGGGCTCCGAAATCCTCCTTTAGGTGATTTAGAAGGCAGTAGATTATGGGACTTCCGAATCGATGATAAAAAGATACTACATACCAGAGTGAATGTGGGTCTGAATATGATCAGAGCCACAGAAAATTGACTACCTTAAATAGTTATAAATCAGTAATTTGGGAAAATATAATTGAGACGATGAGATAATCTTTTCTGGGCATTTTTCCCGAAGATTAAACCGAATTCCTGTAACTCAGGCTGCATGATTTCTTCTTTTCCCTGGTTTTTCTCTTTGAACTCAGTCAGCTCCAGACGCTTTCTGGTATACTGCCCCAGTTCTCCAAAAATATAGGCTTTTACCAAATATACAGTGCTTATCTGAGGCATGCTGCAGTGCCACTGCTCAATAAAATCCAGGGCATCATGATAGCGTTTTTCCTTACACAGATGATATGCACGGATAAGCATCTCGATGCGATTAAACTGGCTTTTTGCTCCCAGCAGGCGTCGTCTGAGCATTTGCACTTCCACCGCAGGATCCGACTGCTCATAATAGGTTATAAGCCGATGTAATCCCTGAATATTTCCCGGATCCCTCTCAAGCAACCGTTTCAAGGTACTTTCGAGCATTTTTTCCATATTCAGCTCTTTATAAAGATCTGCCAGAGTAAGGTAGGCATAATAATTCCCAGGAGACAGCAATATTTCCTGTTCGAGACACCGGATTGCATCAGAATGTCTCCCCAACTTCAGATAGGAAATTGCACAACTATGGTAAGGAACCGAATACTGATCATCGGCCACAATTGCCTTGGTAAACCAGTTAATGCTTTCCTCCAGATTGTCAAAATATTGATATATCTGTCCGATCAGCAGATAAACGTCAGCCAGATCACGGGTGATCTCTTCGTTTTTAAATTTCAGTTTTTCAAAAAAAGCGGTAATCTTTTTCAGGTTTTTCAGTGCATGTTCCAGTTTTCCCTGCCCGGCTGCCTCATAAGCCCTGTCTTCAATCTGCTCTGCAAGATCCTCATAGGAACAGGTGCAGGAAGTAACCAGTTTACAAAGTTCGTCCAGAGAGAGCACTTTCTCCTGTTCATCAACACAGAATTTCTTCACGGATTGATGCATCGGCTGAGACAACGGTTTCTTTTGAGGTACCTGGTTGTTCATCTGTATACACCTCCGTTTGACAGTAATACGATTTTGTAAACTATCAGAAATTTATCAGTCTGGAAATTTCTTCCTTGTCATAAAGCAAGAGATTCACTGGAACACTTATAATTATGATACTTTGAAGGAAGCTGTAAAGTCAAACGAAATTATTCCCGCACAGATTATTTCAAAAAAATCGGATTTGAGTGGTTAATTTCATTTCAATCCAGTATCATCCTGCCCCCTAATCTCCCGATGTACATCGGGAGACTTTAAGATCGCATAATGCAACTGTGAACTTGATCCAAAGATCTTTTCCGTTCTTAAGTCCCTCAGAATGGAGCCCCCTAACCCCCAAAGGGGGAACTAAGACCCACAAATCAAGCTACATAGTCACATTATGCGCTCCTGAAGTCCCCCATCGGGGGGATTTAGGGGGCGGGAGCGGGGCGCTAGGGGATTTTGCTAAAAAGCACCTATGTGGGATGGTCGTACTTTCAGTCTGATAGTTTTTTATGAACCCCAGAAGCGCTAAGCTCATTTTGATAATCGCCATCAGCAGCAGTAACAATAGCCGGCTCTATAACCGATCTAAACTCATCTTTAAAAGAAGCAAAATCACCAGACTGAAAAAACACCCAATTAGTAATTTCATAATAACCTCTAGGCAGATTATGGATGTTTAATCTGAAGCCACAATCAACTGAACCGAGGCGCAAAGAAGGTTTTCTGTAAATAAAGCTGCTGTTCTTAAGGTATTGATCCTCAATTTCTGCTTTCAACACCCATCCATAGCCCATGTTGTCATCACTGACTGCCATAAACTGATGATTGGGCATCAGATAAATCATTGTATCCAATTGCTGCTCGCCGCCGATTTTTCTTGAAAACTCAGCCTGAGGGATTCTGAAGCTGAAACCAGGTACATCTTTAAGAACCGGAGTCATCTCGATATATGCATCACGAAAAAATGATCCAAAACGAACAGGTGCATGCACATAAACCGGTACTTTAATTATCTGGGGATAACAGATCTGATTAACAATCGCACGACTGCCCCGTAATCCCAGGCCAAGATTAAGATGAAAATCACCTCTGCGAATCAGTCGCAGTGGCCCGGTCTTGAATCTCTTTACCAGACAAACCATATTGTCTTCACTATAACGAATCGGTATCAGACCCCATAATGCCCTCAGAAGAATTTCTATCCGCAATTCATTGGTAAGGTCTACATACCTGTCGCCATCCTCCTTTTTAACTCCAGCTTTGACAAAATGGAACCGGTCCAAACCAAACTCTGCATAATACCAGGGTGTTCTAAGCATTCTACTCTCATGATCATAGTATATATAACGTTTGGATGAAACAGGAACCGACCCATCTTTACATATACAAATCTCCCGGATCTCTTTTGCCCTGCTTACCCTGAGCCTGAGCAGTTTATTATCGGAATACAGACTGTCCTGCGTATTTAATGGCTGACAGTCCTCCCATAAAAACACCAGTTCATCAAGAGAATCAAGTATCCCATTACCTGAATCGCTGTTTGGGTTTTCACCCTGAGAGCACACATACTCTCCATCCTCAGTCATCTCATCTATCTGAAATACTACCGGCTGGTAATCCCGGGTACAAAATCGGATCTTCTCTATTGGTGTTCCCAATAATTCCTTTACCGAAAAACCTTTTATTACTATTGGTTCTCCGAAGCTTCCGGAAGTCAGAAAAAAAACGACATAAATGAAAAAATGGTGCAGCGCATTTCTGTTTAGATTTATCATGGCCTAAAAATACATCGGTAGCTCTGATCGATACCTAAACTTATGATTTGGAATACAAGATGATCAAATCCTTTAATTAATGATAGTTTACCGGCTCCCAAATTATATTTCCTGAATAAAAATAAGTTCCCGGGGTTTAGGAGATGTTTTCTGTCCGGGAGAAAAAAGGAATGCTTTTAATAAAACATGAACGATCGCTTACTTGGTTACATCGTAATTACTACTCTGTTTATATTCCTTATTTTGCCGGTTTCCTTCCTGATATGGAAAACAGTGTTGCCGGTCTATTCATATACAATAGAATTTGCTCCCTTTAATAGTATCAGCTTTCTTAATTTCCAGGATCCGGTATATATAAAAGGAGTAGAGAGCGGCCAGGTCCGCCGTGTTGTTAACGTTAATCAGAAAGTGTACGCAACCATCGAGACCAGAGAAAAACTGCGTTTTTACAACGATTATTCGATATCAGTTATTCCTAAAGGAATAATGGGAGAACATTACCTGGAAATAGAACCAGGTACAACCGCTTCCGGCCATCTATTGGCTACAGACACACTCAATGGCACCTTTTGTATTGGACCAGCAGAGGCAATCAGTTATGTGGGAAAACTTCGCTCCAAAATAGATCAATTATCAGAACTAATGGCCAGGCTGAAAAATGGCACCATCGAGAATAAATCGCTCATAACCGGTTTTTGGCAAGGTCTGGAAACATTTGATTCCCTGAGCATTTCTATTTCCTCGATAACCGAAACTCTTCAAAGGGAAACAGAACAAAAGCTGGACTCCATAGTGGAATTTTTAAAAGTATCTACAGATGTTACCATGAGGATTTCTGAGATACTGCCATCGTTTCTGCAAAAAGTTGAAAATATCATAGTACAGAGTAATCAACTGCTAAACCAGTTGAAATCGATTTCAGACCGATCTGTCATAGCTACTGAACAGCTCAAAGCTCCCGACCTTTTAATCTGGAGTCAGAAATTGAAGACCTTGCAAAATGAGCTGAATAAAGCCGCCCAGATTATCGATGAACTGGAAGTAGAGGGATTGCGTGTCCCTATCCGTTTTTCCGGACGCCATAAGAAACCAGCCTCAACCCAGCCTTAAACCGAAAAAGCGCTACCCTGGTAACCAGAAAAAAGCGACTGCTTTGGATAGGAATTTCTTGTGCCAACCGATTTATAGGAAGCAGTTGCGACCCTTTTTCCATTCACAAATAACTTGACTTTTTTAGTGCGGTATATATTGATCTGCAGAGGGATCACTTTTTATTATTTGTCCTATATTTTTTAATAATTTCCGAATTTTTCCTTTGAGTTTCCACATAGGAAAATTATATTGATTGCACGAGCAACGGCATCGTTTTGATATGTGGATAACTTAGTGTTGATAAGTAGTGGAGAGCTTGTTAATAACATATTAATAACCTCCTGAACGTTGCAAAGTATAGGACTTGTCAAGTTGCATAAACACTTCACATTCAGTATCTTAAACGTTCTACCCCACTTGCGGACGAAACTGCTCATTTGTTGTAATGTATCCGTTTCACACAATCACTTGTCAGTTTAAGGAAATGTGGATAACATGTTGGCGAACAACTTATCTCATGATTTCTCAATTACTTCTCCCTGGCAGAGATGCCTGGAAAATATCATGGAAAAAATTGGACCAGCCAGTTTCGAGACCTGGTTCAAAACTACAGAACTTCAAATCACAAATGATGGCTCAGCCAATATCCTGGTGCCCAATCAGTTTTTTGCTGATTTTATAGAAGAGCATTTCTTAGCCCTTATCGAAGAAACTCTCAGAGAGGCAGACATCAAATTCTCTACCATCTATTTTAAACCGGTAGAAAAAGACTGGAAGATTGTTCAACCACTCTCTGAAGAGATTGAAGAAGCGCAGTCCCGGAAAATTCCCCAGAGAGCCCAAAGTCCCGAACAGTTCCACCCGAACTATACCTTTAATAAGTTTATTGTGGGAGATGGAAACCGGATGGCTCATGCAGCTTCATTGGCTGTTGCGGAAGCACCTGGAAAAACCTCTTTCAATCCTTTGATAATCTATGGGGGCACAGGACTGGGAAAAACTCACCTCCTTCAGGCAATCGGACAGTTTGCGCAAAACGAAGGAACCGCTGATAAAGTCATCTACCTGACAAGCGAAGAATTCACTAATCAATACATTAATTATGTGATCAATAAAAAAGACTCCACCTCCTTTTACCGCAAATTCAACGATGTGGATCTTCTTTTGATCGATGACATTCAGTTTTTCAGCGGCAAACCAGGTACTCAGAAAGAATTCTTCAGAATCTTCAACAAGCTTTTACTGGAAAACAAACAAATCGTATTATCCTCAGACCGGCAACCTGACAAGATTCCGGATATGATGGAACACATAATTAACCGCTTTCTGGGTGGTCTGATTACCGATATCCAACCACCGAATCTGGAAACCCGTATGGCGATTCTACGGAAAAAAGCGGAAATCGACGGCCTGCATCTTCCAGATGAAGTCGTTCAGTTTATCGCCGGACACATTACCTCAAATGTAAGAGAACTGGAAGGGACCCTGATTAAGCTCATTGCCTCCTCTTCTTTTACCGGTAGAGATATCACACTGGAAGTCGCAAAAGAGCTATGGGGTGATGCTGTCTCCAGACAAGAGGAAAGAATCTCCGTAGCTTTCATACAACAAAAAGTAGCTGAAGCTTTCGGTATCAGTCCAAATCAACTTACAGCTCACACCAGAAAACGGGATGTCGCTCTACCCCGTTCAGTCGCCATGTATCTGTGTAAGAAGTGGACAAAACAGTCTTTGCGATCTATCGGGCTGGATTTTGGAGGCCGTGATTACTCCACAGTCATACATAGCTTCAAAAAAATCGAATCAGAGATTCAGCAGGATCAGGCACTCAGGCAAAAAATCGATGCCATTGAAGAGCTTCTCCGGCCACTTACCTGAAAAACTCCTTTGTGTTAAACCGGTTTAACAGGAATCTTTGAAAATGCAGCACTTGCCGCTTCCAGCGTCTTGTGCATCTCCAGTTTTTTATTCAGGTTTGTGATTTCGAAAAGATTGGAGATCAATTGATTTGCCTGAATGATTTTTATATCTCCGTTAAGAGTGGATAAGCGGTTTTTAACACCGACAATAACGGATAAGCAGAGACTGCTTATATAACTGGTATCTCCAAAATTAAGCACGATTTTTATTTTGCCGTTATCAATCAGGTCATTAAGACGGTTTCTAAAGACATCCACATTTTCCTGCATGATATTACCCTCTATCAGCAGTTCGACAATGCTGTCATATTCCCTCATGCGAACTTTCATTGTTTCCCTACTTTCTTTAAAGCAGCATTCTTTTTTGATCTCTGTACCTTCAAGAAAGCCTCAACCACCTCAGGAGCAAATTGTGTATTACATCCTTTTTTCAATTCTTCTAAAGCAGCTCTCCATGAGATCTTTTTCTTATAACTGCGCCCCGAAACCATCGCATCAAATGAATCGGCCACTGCAATAATCCGTGACCCCAGCGGAATCTCCCGCCCTTTTAGCCCATGGGGATACCCTGTTCCATCATACCTTTCGTGGTGATGCAAAATAATGGGTAACTCTTTTTCCAGAAATTTTAGCTCCCGGAGTATATTCACTCCGATTTCCGGATGCCGCTTAAGAGTCTGAAGCTCAGCAAAAGTTAATTTGTCCTTTTTCGAAAGTATTTCATCACGTATACTGATCTTGCCAACATCATGCAAAAGTGCTGCACTGGAGATTATCTCGATTTCAGATTCCTTCAATTTCAGCGCTTTGGCTATCTGGGTGGCATAAACAGAAACATTTTGTGAATGCTCCTTTGCCAGTGGATCCTTAGCATCTATTGCCTTAATGAGCACATTGGTAGATTCGATATAGGTATTTCGCATCTGCTTTGACATCTGCTCAAATTTGAGTTTGAGCTCCTCTATCCCGCTTCGATCCAGTACTTTATCATACTGATAATCCAGCTCTTTCCATATCCGGATAAGATTACGGCCATCTTTTTTTGCCTGATACAATGCATTATCAGCCCGTTCGATCAACTGCTGCTTAAATTTGACATCGCTTCTGTATTCTGCGATACCGATACTTACAGTTACTTTTATGTTAGTAGAACCGTTTTTGAAAGGATGTTCCTCTATTGCAGTATGCAACTTTGTAGCGTAACGTAACGCATCATCGGCTTTCAGATTGGTTATTATCATGAATTCTTCACCGCCATATCTGCCGCAGATATCTATTTCCCTCGATCTGGTTTTCATAATAGTTGCAAGCTGGCGTAAGACACTATCTCCAAATTGATGACCGCAGGTATCGTTTATCCTCTTAAAATGGTCGATATCGATTAACATACAAGAAAGATCCCCACCGTAGCGACGAACCCGTTTCAATTCGAAATCGAAACGGTCCTGCAGGAATCGATGATTAAAGAGGCCAGTCAGCCCATCGGTTATGGAGAGTTCTGTGAGTTCCCGGTTTTTCCTATCCAGCTCCTCCATCAACAACTTTTCAGAAGCCAGAGCGAATCGGTATTCATGAAGAAGTTTTGTCTGCTGCAGCTCATCGATTTTTCTGGAATTGATATCGGTCTGCAATCCGCAAATTCGTATAACTTCTCCCCTGATATTACGCTTTATGCTTCCTCTGATCCACATCCACCTCAGGATGCCATCACTGTGAACCATGCGACATTCAAGCTCCAGGAGATCGTAAATACCACTAAGACATTTTTGCAGCTTACTTTTAAATTTCCGGCGATCTTTGTAATAAATCCGGGAGATCCATTCCTGTGGGTTACTGCCGATCTGATTATCAGTATATCCCAGAATTTTTTTTAAATTCTCACTTAGATATATTTTATCGGTGCGAAGATCCCAATCCCAAATCCCATCACCGCTTCCAAATACTGCATTTATATAGTGCTTATTTTCTGCTTTGGACAGAGATCTCATCTTCAATTCCGAATAATAATTAAAACTCTTTATCCGATCGCTCACCGCTCAAAGAGTACTTCCATTCGGTGATGGCATCATAATTGTATATTGAATGCAGCAATGAAGTCAAACAGGCAATCAGGAATTATATTGTTTTTAAATTTATGAGTACACCAAAAGAAAATCTGTTTCCAATCAAACGACTCAGCCGCTATGAGCTTATTAATCTTTTGGGTGAAGGAGCCATGGGGCGGGTTTACCTGGCAGAAGACCCGGTTCTGCGTCGCCAGGTGGCCATAAAAGTTATCGCACTCGAAAGATCTGTAAACGAAACAACCCGTCAGGAGTTTCTCAAAAGGTTCGCATTCGAGGCTCAGGCATGTGCCAAACTCTCTCATCCTTCCATAGTAACCGTTTACGACGCAGGTGAGCAGGATGGGATCCCCTGGATAGCTTTCGAATATGTAAAGGGTGAAGGACTGGATCAGCTTCTTCAGAGACATAAAACTTTACCATTCGATAAGATCCGTTCCATAACGGTACAGATCGCCTCTGCTCTGCACCTTGCTCATCAGCAGCATATTATCCATCGCGATGTCAAGCCGGCAAACATACTGATCGATTCACAAAACGGCATCGCCAAATTGACCGATTTTGGAGTGGTCAAGGCTCCCTGGATCGGACTTACCCAGTCGGGGGTCAGCGTGGGTTCACCTGGTTATATGTCCCCTGAGCAGATCGACGGCTCTGCTGTGGATGCACGCAGTGACCTTTTTTCATTCGGCGTTGTGCTTTACGAGCTGATCACCGGAAAACATCCTTTCCTGCGTGATAGTGTTCCCGCAACCTTCTATGCGACTATCAACCAGGATTACCCTCCACTGAAATCCTTACGCCAGGATATTCCGGAGGACCTTGAAAAAGCAGTAACTGCATTGCTGAAAGCTTCGAAAGATGAAAGAATCTCTTCTGCTGCAGAACTAATTTCCATGATCAATCACCCTGATGCAGCAGATATTGCAAAAAGCTCATCCCCCCTAAACCAAAGATCTCCCAGGATATTTTTTACAAAACAGAACCTGATTAATACCTCTAAGGCTATTATCGAACAGGTGTCTTTTCTTTTCCTTTCCACTAACAGAAAGGGTATAAAATACCTGCTGAAAAAAAGTAATGTCTCTGCAGACAAAATTTACTCCTATTTAAAAAACTCCTGCAGGCAGAATTTACCCAATCAGAAGAATACCAATTCGTTTTACAATTATATCCCAGTACTATGTGCCTTTCTTCTCTCTGCCTTTTTTATTGTACTGCCATTTCTGATTCTGCACTCAAGAAAATCGCAGGAAATTAATATTCCACAAAAAGAGAAACCATCGGTACCTTCCTACATGCACCAATTCGATTCGCTGCTGAATGCAAAGAACCTTGACAGTGCTTATAAGCTGCTAACAGAGCATTCAGGTTCAAAAAAAAGCAGTTGGTCGGAGTTTTTCCAGGGTCGTCTGGAACTGAAAAAAGCCAACTATTTAGTTGCAGACCAGCATTTCAACACTGCACTGGAAATGAACAAGGAGGTCCTTAAATACCAGATAGATCCACTGATTGATGATCTGGAGGAGATTTTCAGAAAAGAAAAAGCTCCTGAATCACTTATTAATCTGGTAAGCCGTACGCTTTCTCTCAGCAGTCATAAACGGATCCGTCAATGGCTTGATCACAATCATTACTGGATAAGATGGAATACGGTAAAAGTCATGGAAGCTGCTGGTGTAAAAGTGGACATGGTAAATATCTATATGCACGATCTTAACTCGAATGCAAGCATACGTACCCGAATACGTGCAGCCGAAAAACTGGGCGAACTGGGGGACAGACGGGCGGTGCCACTTTTAGAGGAAATCGGTTCCAGAAGAATGCGTGACCCTTTCGTCTCGGCCACCGCCAGAAATGTACTAAGTAAATATTTTAACAACGACACTGCTTCGCAAAAAAACTGATCATTATTGAGATTGTGAGACTAACTCTTTTTGCGAGGGTATCAGTTCCGGGAAAATCTCTTTAACCATTTCAATATCCTGATCGCAGTATTCTCTTCCCTGCAAAACTTTAAAGAGCGAGTAGAGATGATCCAGTTTAATAGAATAGATCTTATCCGGAGCTGTTTTTCTTAACTTAGCAAAATGTCCCAGTACCGATTTGAAAGACAAGGGTTTAGATATTCTCCCCTGCTGTTTTGCCAATTCTTCATCGATAACCGCTTTTTCTTCACCTGCAGGCGCTTTCAATGATTTCTGAATAATCTGCTTTGCCCTGTTCCAGGATAGCTCTCCTGATTCCAATTTTTGACGGATCTGATCGTTGATCATAGGTGCAAAGTGGATTATCTCCTCTATCCAGGAAACGCTTTTGTCCAGGAATTCGGCAATGCGTTCTGATGACCAGTTTACATTATTTAGATAGATTACAGTTTCAAAGTAATCTGTGATTCTTACATCCAGCCTGTCTGCATTGAGTTTGAGATTCAAGGCTTTGATTTCATCAGGATCTCCTGCAATAACCCTTACATCCACTCTGTCAAAATAGGTAGGATTATTGTTCCTGATCCGCTTAATGGCTTCCATGCGATGAAACCCGCCCACCAGGAAATATTCACCAGCTTGCCGCTCCCAGACTACCAGCGGTTCTAAAAGGCCATTTTTCAGGATGTCCTTTTCCAGATGAGTTACCTTGTTTAATGAAAGCTCCCGATGGTTAGCAATGGTGGGATGAATGGAAAT
>JAAYPC010000196.1 GCA_012519985.1 Fibrobacter sp. | reverse complement strand
CTTCATCCCATGACATCGTTTCCTTGAACAGAGTGATTTTGTTTTTGCCTTTTGAAGGATCTTTGGAAAGCTCCAGTAATTCTTCTGCATTTTCAACTGCATGAGATACCGGTGTTGCGGGTTTGAAAAGTTCCACTCCAGCAGAAAGAGTCATGCAGGGCGTTTTTCCTGTATACCTTGCAAATTCCTTTCGAACCATTAAGGCACATTCAATGATTATATCCCATGGTCCGATAAGACAAAGGTCATCTCCACCCGCGAATAATGTGTAAATGTATTGAAATTTTTCATCATTTTTCAACAAATCAGGAAGATATCCTGCAAAAAACCAGTTTACCATTCTGGAAACAGAAGCAACCCGTGATACACTCAAAGTTGATTTTCCATTAGAATCTCTGAACCCTTCCGAAAAAAACAACCCCATATTGTCTACATCTGCTTTAAGACATGCCAAAGCCTGTAAGCCTTTACTTCTTTTTTCAGCTATCTCTTCAAATGTAAGCGGTTCACCGGTCTCATGTTTTGGTAAATAGTTGGAATAGTGCAGCTCAGGAAAGATCTGCTGATTGCTGGTGGAAACATTCAGTTTGTATAGAGTTAAAACACCAGAGAGATCTACACCACTTATCTCTGGCAACAGTTTCACTTCATATCGATTGAAAACCTCATCACCAGTCATGATTACCATGTATTCTGATCTATGAAGCTTTGAACCAAAAACAATGGCTTCATTGCAATTTGTGCCTATGTTTTCTGCCTGTATATTGCCTGGTTCTTTACCACAGATTCTGCAGGCCTTATACTTATGAAGATCGGAATAACGTTTATTGTCCACCCAGTTCGATGGATTATCGAGAACAGATGATAAGGGTTTCGCTTTCGCTATATTCAATGAATCACCAGCTTTTTTAAAGACCTCCTGGAATTTTTCCAGCTTGAAATCACTGTAAAGAAATTTCACTCCGTTATCCAGAATAAAACGCAGTTCTCCAAAAAACTGATTATATGTCCAACTTTCTATTTCTGAACGCACATTTGCCAACACTTCATCGTGTTTTTCTATATCAGGAAGAATTATCTGGAATTTACCGCCAGCAGTTGTAATAGCATTAATAAAAGGAAGGGCAAATTCTTCTGTAACAAACCTTGCAGCAAGAATATTGTAAAGGTTCACCATAAAGGACCGTCCGCGTAAAAGCTTTGCAATGCTTTTATCAGACTGTCCTGACAAAGAGAATATGAAATTCTGAATACCTGAAAAATCGCCGGAAACAAGACGGAACGACTGCTCCTGAGGTCCTTTTCCGGTTTCATCATAATTGACAACCATGGCTGCTGTAATTGCTGAAGTAGTCAGAAGATGATCTGCCAGTGGTATGTCAGCGTATCCTTCCTGTGTTGAAGAGGGGACACACCAAAGGTAACGAATGATAAGTGAAGCAACAGACTCAAGAAATACAATCGGATTTTTTGTGGAAATAACACTAAAATCTCTTTCAAAATCATCCATAAGCAAGCGATATTGTTCACTGCTCAGACTCACCTGGTCTTGAGGAAAAACTGAATCTTTCTCAAGTTTTCCTAAATTGTAGTAAAGAGTCTCCGGAGCGATTCTTTCTTCAATCATTGCCCGTGTAAAAAGTGATACCAGCGGTTTCTTTATATAGGAATCCTTTTGAGTACCATCGTCATCCATTACCCGATCCAGACCTGCAGATGCCCGATCTGCATAGTGGACTATTATCTCGCCTGTGTTGGCAGAATCCGGCTGATGATGTTTACTTGCCAGTTTCTGAAAATTTTCAAAGCCATATCTGCTAACCGGTTCAAGTTCCATAAACTTGTTGCGGAACCTGAAAAAGAAGTCTGCTGTCCAGAGTGAATGTGGATATTTTACAAGGTCCTCCATGCCTCTGGCATCTTTTGACAATGTATTCCTGTCGCTTTTACGGGCTCTTTGCAAAGGTTTCCCGATATCATGAAGCAAAGAAGCCAAAGCACAGCAGTATACATTATCTGACATTCGCTTCATGATGCCTCCTGTTCATATAATTATTATCATCCATTTTAAGCTTCTCCCTGGAAGTAATGATTATCTCTATCAATCTTAATATTACAGCTATTTCGAGTACCAGTTTTTACTTTCTTTTACATTTTTCCTAATATAATCCCGTTGCACTCTCAAATCCTGAGAGTAGACAGAAATTTATAAATTTATTCGTAAATTATCTGATTTTTCCTCAGCTCGCCTATAATCTCCGCAAGAATCTTATGACAATTCTCTGCATGAACCTGCACTTCTTCAAGAAGCTCTCGCTTTTTAGGACCTGCACTGGTCCAGCAATGATCAAAACCATTACGCAAATCCAGTATGTTTTTTATAATGCCCCTGAGCTTTTGAACAGTTCCATAATTGACCAGTGTATCATAGAGAACTTTAATTTTTTGAAACTTAGGGTCATTTTTATCGAAATTCCATTCATTTTCATTAAACTGTATCATATTTACAAAAATATCTGCAGAAAATCTTCCTTTTCTTCCTGCTTTGCTGTTCATATTCCTCTTGTACTTCTCTTCTTCACCAAGCATACCTATCGAACCTATACACTCCCTCATTACCGTGAAAGACTGCATATAGAACCCATGGCGGTTAAGCAGCTCTATGAATGCCAACTGTGTCGAGAAATATGAAGAGTCATATTTGCCTGAAGGCGGACAGGATTGGGCAAGGCTGGAAAACTTATCCATGACCAGCTCAAGAAGCTGAGAATCGGCACCCGAACAGCTCTTACGTTTTTCTGCAATCAAGGTCAGAGCCTTGCCTGCTTTCTCCGCAATATTATTCACATCGACATTCTTTATTATATGAGAAAGGTCATTAAGTGCACTTATAAGAGACTGGTCCCTGAGCGCAGAAAAGGTATCGATACCG
>JAAYPC010000195.1 GCA_012519985.1 Fibrobacter sp. | reverse complement strand
ATCGGAGGAACATCTGGTACTTAGTTTTTAAGGGAAGACCACACCAGTTCTTTGGCATCGATTGGCAAATCAATGCATTGTTGTATGCAGAGGTTGCTCTTGTAACATTTCTGGCGCGCAATACCCGTAAAGCACCATTCTTATAGTAATTAATTGAATCCAGGAATTGAGATTGATTGTAATTTTTGGGCAGTTGATTTTTTGTGTCCTGCCACCTGATTACCGGCTTTTTTAGGGAAGAAGGATTTTTTGACTTCAGGATCAGTCCACTTTTAGTGCTATCAATTGTTATCTGCTCTTCATAAATAGACAGATCTTCAATCTGAATTATGTCACCTGGCTCTGCCTGGTCAATCGCGCTCTGTATTGAATTAAATGCTGCACTTCCGTCTTTTGCAACTCTTATTGTTTTTTGAGCCATGGAAAACTGTACTGCGAGCAGCAATGGCAAAATTAATCTTCCGTACTGATAATATTTCATTACTCACCTCCTCAGGCATCCAAAATAGTAGATGCCAATATTAAATGTTTATCTGCCCCCTGAATTTTCTGAATATCGAGCCTCTAAATTCCACGAGTATATGCCCCTTAAATCACCCGAATATCAAGCCCCCTAAATTCCTCGAAGGGGGACTTTGAGATCCCATAACGCAACTGGTGTAATCCCGAAGTCTTTGTTCCCTTCCTCTCTTAGTACCCCAATGTACATCGGTGATTTCGGGGCCCTGTCTTTTGTCCATCTTAGGTTCACAGGCCGGTTCTATGCCCTATCGTTATCGGTCCGCTGGAACAGGAGCTCAAGAAATTTGCATCTGTGTTAAACGGGAAGAGAGAGAGGTTCAGGCGTCACTAGAAAACCGGGAACAAAAAATCTCAGAATGGAAAAACGCTTACGTAGGTGTGGCTTCCATTCTTGCAGGTTTCTACCAGCTTGCCGGAAGAATCGATCTGGCGGATAGAATACGTCCCACAGTGCGAAAAACAACCGGTGCAGGTAAGGAAACTGAACCGGTAGTAGAAAACGAGAAATCTCCGGCTTGAGAAATTCTATTAAAAAGGCGGGATAGTGAGAGGAGAGGGAGATGCATTTTTATGTATCTCCCTTTTTTATATAAAAATGATATTGAAAACTGTCTTTAACCCTTTTTGATCCCAAAAATTGAGCGTAAAACATCTTCTTTTTTCTGGTTTTAAGGTTTTTTTACCAAAAAACTTTACAGATCAACTTTTTTCAGGCCTTTTCTATAAAAAAACGGGTAAAAATGACACGAAATGCTTTACATTTAGTTTTTTTTCTTAACAAATCTTCTTTTTTCGTTTACATTTTTAAACAAAACCTTGACTGTGTGGAAAAGAACGGGATAAATACCCTGTTGTTAAGCTTATTTTATTAGGAAGAAAGCATTTTTTTCAAAAAAAGACCTTTTTGGCGTTAAAAGAGGTCTTTTTTCTTTAAAAAAACCTGTTCCGGAGTCTCGGGATATCTTTTTTCATAAAAAAAGGCTGGAAAATTCTAAAAGGAAGACTTACTACATTAAAAAATCGCATTAAAGGTCGAAAAGAGATGTTTTACATTAAAAATAACTGTTCTGGAGGTTCTGGAAAGGCTTTTTTAAAACTCGGCTTGAAGTATTATGGATAGTACTTTTAAAAGGTTTCGGACCTGGTGCATTTTCTCTGCTATTAACTTCAATTCGGCGTACTCCGACCTATTCGGTATCCGATTCCAGCGTTATCCGGCAGGTAATCCCGGGCTATATTCAGTACCTCAATTCCAGATGGTAGCGAAAAAAACACCTTATTTCACTAACTTCCATTTACCTCTTTAATAATCTGCTCAATTTCCTCATCGCTCAGGCTTCTAATTTTTCGAATCGATTGAGGATCTACTCCTTTTTTCAACATCAATTGGATTATCTGATGCAATTGCTCATCTTTCTTCTCCAACTCTGTTTCCTTTTTCTCAAGCTCAGCTTTTTCTTTTTCAAGCTCAAAATCCTTATGTCTAAGCTCGGTATTTTTCTGTTCAATCTCCTTTCGCAACTCTCTTTCAATTGTCTCTCTTTTCAACCGTTCTTCTCTGCGTAATTTATCTGCTATTGTTCCCATATATTTCTCTCCACCACTATGCTCCTGGGCAATTATTCTACAATACTGTTCATACAAATTCTCATCAATAACTGACCCCAGGTAGAGTAACACCACATCCAGATAATCGTAATCCCACTTTTGAGACTCCCTAGCCTCTTCTGCTATCCTGATAATCCGATGCAAAACACTTAAAACCTCCGGTCTTCTGCTATGCTTGAGAGCTAACAGAAAAACCTTGAGTTTTCCTTTTCCTCCCCAATAGCCATCCGTACCATCTTCAATCTGCACCGGCTCAAGAAACCACAGATCCAACTTTAAGAAGCAAAAATCCGGAACCATTTTTTCGGTTCCATTTATGATTGCGACCATTTCTTTCATACTATTGTCGAAATTGCAAATCCCATTACAATGGCATACCACAATTGGAATTACAAGTGGTAATAATTTGCCAGGCCATTTCTGTTTCTCATGCTGTTCCCAAATTTCCACGATATAACGCAATAGTTGAACTTGAATCCACCCTCCTTCGCACTATCCAACCGCAAGTCTTTCACTGTAATTTTGTTACTGAAGGATGAGATAAGGACCAGCCCACCATAGTAGTCTGCTACGGCGGGGGGCTTTTATCTGACGTGCTTTTATGCTCAAAAAGAAGATATGCCCACTGACCATCTCTCAAGGTTTTCGCTCGATAGATAGCATCGGAGCGATATTCCTTAAGATTTTCATCAACCCAAATCTTATTTACAATTTCTAAGGTTTCCCAATCGATGTGGTCTTGAATCGAGGATGGAACGGTTAACAATGCCAGTTGTCTGGCGATCTCGATGTCCTGCAGCGACTCACGAAAAAAAAAGTCGTGAGCGTTGTTGATTTTCCAGAAAAGCAGATCAGAGAGAAACACAATATTATTTCAGAAAGGGCAGAGCATGAGAGAGCATTATGATTTTTCAAATATGAAAGGCAAAAAAAATCCTTTTGCCAAACGACTTAAAAAGCAGATTAGCATTCGTATAGGAGTTGACACACTGGACTATTTCAAAAAACTATCTGAAGAAACTGGAATACCTTATCAAAATCTTATAGATTCATATTTAGCAGATTGCGCAAACAAGCACAGAAAACTCCAGATGAAATGGGAGTGAAAAAGCAACTCCATTGGAAAGCCAAAAAATCCTTCATTATTTAACAAGGTATATCCAGCTCAAGACACTGGACTCAATGTCCACTCAAAGCATCGCCAATTTTAATTATAATTTTTTTAGAAGTGGGATGAGCCTGATCTGGCAACATCTCCACTTCCAAAAGCATGTGTGCCAGGGTGAATCGAGTAACAGAAAGAGAATCTGTCTTATAAATCGAAGGCAACACCGCTCGCATTCTGACGTACTAACGGTGTGCCACAAAAGCAACCAATAAAGGGCGCATGCCTTACCAGAAAATCATAAGACTCTTTAGTGCCTGAAGATTTTTACCTTTTTACTCCAAAAAGCTTTTTAAAGGCTGTCTTGCCCTCTTCATCTTCAACCACTATAACTGCAGAATAAGTTCCCTTGCCCACTTTTCTGTTTTTCCGGTTATGGCCATTCCACAAGAGCGAATACCCATTGCCATCTTCGATATATTCATTACCCTGGTAAACCACATTACCCATGGCATCATAGATTTTCACAGTGATATTCTTTACCACTGCTTTTGCCTTGTGCCTGCTTTCCTGTACTACATAAAAGCGAATACCCCTTACACTATCGGGATTAAACGGATTAGGACCGAGCCTTACATCCCACGTTCCTTTAGGATTTTTCACCACCAGGGGAGCACGACGATTAGAACTGTGAGTTTGGCTGGTGCCATATTCATCCCTTACTTTACCATCCGGATTAATCCAGATGCTGTCATTATTTTCAGGATAGTCAACACCCGATACACTTGTAAATGTGAATGTAACCAGATCACCTTTAATTTCAAGAACCTTCAGGTCCTCTATTTTAAATTCAATATTCCTTTTTCTGATAAAAAGGAACGGGTTCCTGTCCCGGTCAATTTCCACATCTTCAGAAAAACGGACACTGAGAACATCTCTTACATCTCCACCACCTGTATATTCACCCGGAGCAATAGTTGCACTCAATATCACAGGTGCAGCACTATCTAATACCACACTGTTTCGAATCAATTCAGGATAAGATTTAAATGATATCATAGTGGACATTTTAGTTGATGTCTTAACTCCTGCGTCAGTCTTAAAAGAATCCGGAAGATTAACTTTTAAGGTAAAATTTTCATTATTATAACTGAAATGCTCAGATGTGATTTTCTCAAGCCGTTTAACACCACTCCAGCTTAATGAAAACAGGATATCCTCAGGATCCACTTCCCTTAAAAACTTCAGATAAACGACATCCACAACCCCATCACCATCTTTATCTTTGTACCAGGCAAGATTAATCTGAGGCGGTTTGGCTTTAATAGGAACAGCCCGATTCTTTACATGTGGCAGATTTCCATAATAGTCTGAAACAGTGCCATCAGCTTTACCAGGAACCAGTCGTAAATAATCTCCCTGTTGAGGCCGATCTTTCTCTGAGGTATTAGTCACTACTCTTACAATGGAATCGAGCACCTGACCAGATAACACATTGAGATCAAGATAGACGGTATCACCTGAGTCTTTTTTAATAAGCTGAACTGTTTTTCCTTTTAAGGTGGAAAGTATTATCCTCTCAGGGAATTTCAAAATCAACGTATCGTTTTTTCCATTTTCCCCTTCAGACAGTATTACTTCACTTATTGCTGCCCCAACTCCATCTGTGATATTCTTTATACTCAGTTTTTTCTCACCATCTATTAACATATTTATAGTTACAGTACCTTCAGGTGAGGCATCCGGTTCGGTCAAGGAATTTAATGGAACAGAAATCGTCTTTTTATCTATTTTTATCTGATCCAGATTAAAAGTGATTGACTTCCCTCTGTATGAGAGCAGGATACTATTAACCTCCTGATTTATGGCAAAAGTATCAGTAAGTGTAATACGTAACTCATCAGGTACGATATCTCCATCATTATCCAGCATAATGGCATTTGTAATAACAGGCCACAAAGGCTTTGCTTCTGCAATAATTATCACCGAGTCAGACTTGAGCCCACTCTGACTGACAGTAATAACGGTCTTGCCGCTACCGGTTTTTGTAATAACCACTCCCCAATCACTCTTAGGATTGGTTTCTGTAGAAACGACCTCTGGATCATGGCTACTCCATTTTCCTAGTGTTGCTTTCTCCAGATAATTACCGACTGAATCCCGTACAACTGCGAAGAGTTCAATTTCCATTGTACCAGCATCCATATAAATGGAATCTATCTCTGAATCGCTCAATAGATCGATGTCAAGAGTGTCCATGATTATATCAACATGGTGCGGGTCACCCGGTTTAACCTGGCACCCAGACCTGACCTGCGCCCCAATGGAATTTTTCTTGTGTCCCTGAATATTAGTATATGCAGTATTGACTATTTCTGAACTACAGGTTTCACAAATACCTTTCCAGTTTATTGTCACAGAATCCCCGAAAGAAAGGTATGAGTCCCCTGAAACTACTGTCCATCTCAAGGTTCCATTGCTTTCTTTGAAATCAAGCTCAGTTCCAGCCAGAGCACCGGTTGAAATAACCCCGTTACCATCAATGAATTTGATTCCATCTGGAATGGAATCGGAAATTTCAATATTGAATCCTGCATCCAGATGACTGCACCATCCTTTAATACGTGCCCCGGTATCCCTTCCAGATTTCACTCCTGCGTATCCGGACCGGACAGAGAACCCGCTTTGACTTATATTAGGCATTAAGGCACCCGTATCACCTGCCCAGAAACGAATCGTATCTTCTGCCATTTCTATTTTGTAATCGAATGGATCCGGATAACCACTGTAAGTAAATCCCTGGGAACTACCGATCTGTTTACCATCATCAAAGAAAGAGACATACATCTGGTCCCAGTCCTGTTTAAAACGGAGTTCTATATATCTTGATCCGCTGTTACGAAGTACAATTGAAAACTCACCATAGTATACAGGAGAAGCAGTTCCACCAATGGTTCCATTTGTGCCATAAGAATATTTGTATACCATCATGGTACTGCCTTTGTCGTATGATATTTCATCACCATTGATGCTTAGTTTTCCGTTACCATCCACATCGATCCATTTGCCAGGATCGGTTGCATCGGTAATAATGGTTCCATGTGTCTGTTTATAAGCTATGGTATAATTGATGGTATCATCAACCTTGTAAACCTTTCGGTCAGCAGTTTTATACATAGTAGTAGGTTCGGGAGGAGGAGGCGGAACAGGATCACATGTAATCAAGAGCTGTGCGCTGTCGTATACAGGTGATTCCTTGTCTGCTGATATCCATGCCCTGGTCATGATATTTTTCTTTTGCATGGGGCAAGTACCATCGGCTTTAATGATATACCGGATGCTCCCCTTCTGTTTCACCTGCATCTTGGGAATGGTCCAGGTAATAACGTTTCCTTTTATTGTAGGCTCGATACCCAAAGGAGGTTTTCCCTCAAAGCGGACAAAAACCAACCCCGGTGGCACTGTATCTCTGATAATCACATTTTGCACATCACGCCCCGGAAGCGGTCCATCACCAGCAACCCGTCTCCAGGTGTACCCATCCCACTCCTCAATCAGTATATTATCTATGGTTTTGGATGCTTCCGAGCATTCCTTAGGATTATGTCTTGTAACCTTTATATTGGGATTATCCGGATCGGTCCAGTCATTTGTAATTGGAAAGCCTCTGGAATCGTTAGATGCATCCATAGCATTACTATTAAAAGACCAATCATCGCTCCAATTCACAGAAGAATACTTTCCATTATTTAGTACCCACACCAATCTGAGTGGGTCTTTGCCTCCCAGATGAATCATATCGGAATTTCCCCGATACCAATCCAGATGATAATTGGTGGTAGTCAGCTTTACCGGACGGTTCGGGTCATTAACATCCGAAAACTGCAGCACAATTCTCTGGTTCCATTTTCCCCTCTGATCAAAGCCTTCGGTGATTCTCTCGTGAAGTACTTTTACAGAATCGGCACTTACTCCCTCAAAAATATGTTTATTCAAAACCCATCCACTGGCACACCCTTCAGTACCCTGATAACAGGTGTTTCCAGCATCAAAAAGAAAATATGACACACGGTAATTACCATAATCTATATAGGCTTCATCAGCATCGTGAAACAGACGGAAACGCATTTTATATTCCGCACTATCTGCTTTGAGAGGTTCAGTGGAGTAAGAGAAATGAACTCCTGGTCTTCCTCCATTGATCCACCCGGCGTCTGAAGTATTTTCGAAATTCAAGTTTACTTCGATCTCATTTCCCGGATTGACTGCATTATTAGAAAGTTTCTTGTCAATAACCAGGGCACGTTTTGCGATATCCAGGTAATTACGCTCCATCACCGGAGTGATATTATTGGGGTATTCATTGGAGGTCCATCCGCTGCCGTTGGAGCAGGAGATCGATACCCGGTTTCTGTACTGCTGCTGTGAAGCTCTGCTCACCTTTACAGTCAGCTTTACCTGTCCTTTTGTGGTAGAAAGATCGGTTTTTGATTTAACCCCTGGAACAGATTGGATCTTCCATCGTACCGAATTGGAGGCAGCATCATAAGCTCCGCCACCGGTGCTTGAAATGTAAACGAAATCCTTGTGTAAAGTGTCTACAATTACAACATCTTTGGCTTCCAGAGATCCATAGTTACGATAATCGATTGTGTAGGTAACCGTATCACCTTCAAATGCGAAAGTTTTGTCTATAGACAAATACACTTTCATATTTGCAGTGGGCTTGATTTCCGATGGAGAATGATAATTTCCTGAGAGCACCAGAAGCCCCAGCATCCTGAACCATCCATGAAAGTACTTGGGGATACTTCCCAGGTACCGCTCTTCATTTTCCGAATCCCACTTCATCTCGAGACATCTGTACAGCTCTGCCATGAGGTCATGATTTTGTGAGACAATCGCTGCAGGCGATCCCGCACCCGGAACCCAGTTCAGAGCAAATTCACCTAATGGCTCTCCTACGGGTGAGTACCAATACTTTAGGATCTCAGGTCCCCAGTATCCGATGGTTTTATCTCCCCCCACATTCTTGGTACATTCATTGTTCCATGGGGCCTGACGCTGGTCCCACAGAAAACGGGCATATCGTTTGCCAATGTCCAGTTCGAAAGTGTTTTTTTCTCCTTTTTTTATCTGATGAGTTTTGGGATCCCAGGTGTAATGTGGATTACCGTGCCAAACTTCATTTAAAATTGTTCTCCAGGAACAGCGGAAGTCCTCACCATCAGAAAAGGTTTCAAATGTTGGTTCATTATCATTAGAAAGCTCCACCCATCCTGCATGAGGAATCATTTTTTCATTTTCCAGCATTTTCCCCATGAGCCAGTCAGAAGATGCTTCAGCACGACGGAACTGATAGATATTCCAGGCGTACTTTGCAGAGTCCTCCTTTGCCAGAAAATCGGCAAAAGCACGAAAATAGGCCGGAGCAGCATAATCGATATGTTGCCGAGTTGGTCCGGAACAATCAGGTTTTCTGGAGAAGCCACTTACGCTTGTATTATTAGCCCAGCCAGTCAGCTCCGCCCAGGAGTCTCCACCTTTTATATATCCATCAAGTCCCACATCCCCACTCAGGTAGTTACCATTAGCGCTGTAGATCAGTGTATCGGTTAAAGCTTTCAGAAATTCGATTGCCTCTTTTTTGTAGGAAATTGGCTCCCCACAGGCATCATCGATACCCATAAATTCGCCCCATTGCAGATATGCGATCAGAAGTGCAAGAGCTATATCGAAATCGCCATCAGCAGCAGAATTTGCACCGGAACCGGTCCATCCCGGCAGACGGCTGTAATTATAACCGGGGCTGGCATCTTTGCAGTCTCTATACCGTTTAACCTTGTTCATGGTGTAATCGTGGATATAAAGCCACAATCCATCGAAAGTTTCCTTGTCAGCCATTGCGGCAGCACCAAGTAACCCGTACCCGTCACCTTCAGAACATTGAGGATTTGATCGATATCTTATGTAATCTTTACCACCTACCCCACCACCTGGCTTTTCCGTGCGGTTCATCATGATCTGATAACCATCGCGGATCGTCTTCTCCATCTCAGCATGGGTCACTCCCACTCCAGGCTTAGTTGCCAGATTTTCATAAGTGGTGGTAGCATTTTTGTAGGGCATAAACTGGGGAAAAGGAAATACCGGATCTCCTGAATTGATAGAAACTTTCACCTGAGAACTGACTGTAGAAATACATAAAGTGATGGCCAACACAATTTTCATTTTATTCATAGATTCACACTCTACTACGGTAACTATCTATTTTTTGAATGATTTACCTATTCCCCCAAAAAAGAATTTCATCAGAAGCCTGGGTTATCTCTGTAAAAATTTAATATACGTATTTAGTAGATTATACATAGTTGCCGGTTCTACAATTTTGATATGAATGTAACAATTTATGATACAAGGCGAACACTGTAACCTATTTCGTTCAATTTAGATTATTACCATAATCAAGCATTTTCCTGAAAACACCTTACAACATTTGGAAAAATGTATTATAAAGAGTATGCAGAATTGAATCTTCTTCAGGTAAATGACAAATGAATTTTCGTCTACCGAATCGAACAATAGGTTTAATTTTTCTGTTATCAGCCATCTATCTGGCAATTATATGTGTGTTTCTCAATTTTACGAACTTAATTTCGGCTTCTCTGATCGGAATCATATTTGTTTGTTATATCTCATGGAAGAAAGGCACTACAGCCGGTATACTTCTCACCCTTTTAAACCATCTGGGCAATAGTGTAGCATTTCATTTCGTTGCACCGGAATTTTTGACTTCTTACTCCTCGGCTTTAATCAGTCTGGTAGTTAATATTGGAATTTCATTTCTACTTGGATATTTTGGGGAGCTTGCGATAAATCTTCGTAAGGAGATCGAGAAGCGTAAAGAAGTTGAAAAAACTCTGCGAGAGCTCCAGAATGAGCTAGAAAAGCGGGTTGAACAGCGTACCAATGAACTGAAGAAAGCAAACGAACTATTGTTTCAAGCCAGAAAAATGGAAGTTATTGGTCAACTATCTGGAACCATAGCACATGATTTTAATAATTTTCTGAATATTATTCTTGGTTACAGTACGATATTATCCGAAACGCTTGATAGCGAAACACCTTCATACAAGTATGCACAAAATATCGAAAATGCAGCCAGAACAGCAGCAGAGATGACTTCGCAGCTTCTAACTTTTGCCCGTAAGAAGGAGTTTTGCACTCAGCCGATTGATCTCAATGTACTGGTTAAAGAGATGATACCACTATTATCAAATTTGATTAAGGACGGGATTACAGTAAAACATGTTGCAGAAGCGCAGCTTCCACTTTTCCAGGGAGGAGTCGATCTGATTAAAAGCGCGATTCTGAATTTGTGTCTTAATGCCAGAGATGCGATGAAAGGTGGTGGTACACTGACTCTGACCACCAAGGCTGTAGATGTAACTACCGAATTCCGCCATATTCATCATATTAATTGTGTGGAAGGGCTTTATTCATCGATTGCGGTTTCAGATACCGGCCCTGGCATAGATGAGAAAGTGATGAGTCGGCTTTTTGAACCTTTTTTTACTACCAAAGATGAGGGGAAAGGTACTGGGATGGGTCTGGCAGCGGTTTACGGGATAATGCAGAGCCATCAGGGAGCGGTTTACGTAGAGAGCGCGTTAGGTAAGGGGACAACGTTTTGCATGCTTTTTCCGGTTGGTGGGAAGTGAGTTTTTTGGGGGACGGAGGAAAAGGAAACATTTTAGTTAGCTGCAATCTGAGATTTGTACATTAAGCTTCTACTGAAAAGGCGAGAAAGAAGGATTTTCTGCGGCTCTTTTTATAGGAGACGGTGGAAACCCAAAAAGCAGCTTTGACATAAAATCTGTAACTTAATCTGGTAAAAAAAAGAAGAAATTGATTCGCGATTGAAAAATAATTGTGAAAAGTGGATAAAGTTTCTCCGGCTCTTATTCAGGGGACGGTGGAAACCTAAAAGAACTTTAACATGATATATGTAAGTAACTTAATCTGGCAAAAAAAAAGAAAATCATACCCGATTAAAATGAAAATAAAAAGAAGCTTAAGTTTCTCCGGCTCTTTTTACATGCAAAATTTTCCTCAAACCACCGCTTTCATGATCAAAAGGTAGGTCCTATTCAACAAGTTTCCAAATCCAAGCACCGAAATTATAAGTTTTTAGTATTAGATCTGACGATGAAAAATCAGGTGTAAAAATCAACATGATTTTCATTTCCAATAATACTGTAGGACAAATAAGAACGAAACCAGAAAGCAGCCTGAGCTTTTATCTGTGAATAGGCAGTACTATCCCATTCTTTTCTGCAACAATCTTCCCCAGTTTTGCCAGCCTACACACTGCAGTACTGGTTATATTTAGTCTTGCTGCCGTGCTTAGAGTTGTCATCTCAAGAATAGTGACCGCAAAATAGCAGTATAGCTTGCGGGCATCTGATAGTGCATTATTCCTTCCTCTTCTTTTTATATTATTAATCGAGACAGGAAATCGGGAGAAGACAAACTCTGCCAATTGGTCATGATCCCAACTATATCGCTTGTAATTGGCCATGCGAATTCTTTTCTCTTCATCTTTTTTCAGTGCATCTTTAGTAAATTGGGGACT
>JAAYPC010000194.1 GCA_012519985.1 Fibrobacter sp. | reverse complement strand
TTTCTGCGGAAGGATAAAAATTGGGATCGAGCTTCTTTAATGACTTAAAATCAAGCTCTTTTACAAAATCTTCATGCACAAAAGATCTGAGAAGATCTTCAACAACTGTGGGGTAACTAAAGATGCGGACGAACCAGTTGTGGTGTTTCTGTCGCATGCATTTGAATATACATAGCGACTATCTGGAAAGCTTCTTTCATAAAAAAAGAAGTAACATTTACTTAAAAGGTTAAAATAAATGGCCAGTAATCAATAAGCAAACCCGCCACCTATTCCCCATTCAACCTTAAAAACATCAGAAAATCTCTCATCGTTCCCGGCTTCTTTTGTTTATTCCATTTCTCAACCTTCTCATAATACCGGCTATCCTCTTCAAGCTCAACCTTCGCATTCTCAATAACCTCCTCAAGAGGTGATCTTTTTTTCCTTTTACAGCAGCAATTGACAATCTTATTGAGTTTCACTTTCAGAGGCTTGTTATCCTGGTCAAGATCTATCATGTAAGGAAAGGTTCTGCAAGTCATTGGGCGATGATCATAAATCGAACAGTTATTCTTGTCATCCAGAAAAATGCATCTGGAAAGTCGCTTACGAAGCCCCATCGCCCTTTTCCCCTGCACAAACCTTATCCAAAGACCCGATTCTGAATCGTAATCCATTTCATCTATCGAATAAAACCGTACTATTTGCTCTGCAGTTTTTTTAAGAAATCTGCAGATACGCTTCAGGTCACTGTCAGTAACTGGTACAATCGGTTCTCTGCAGCAGATTGTACATCTACTGCACTCTACCGTTGTATATAAAGAGTTTACAGAGGATTTAATCATTAATTTTAAATGTAAGTATACCCTTAAAATTCCATCAGATATGCTTCGATGAACATGTCAATATCACCGTCAAGTACTGCCTGGGTGTTTGACGTTTCAGCATCAGTCCGGTGGTCCTTCACCATATTATAAGGATGCAAAACATAGGAACGAATCTGGCTTCCCCACTCGATCTTTTTCTTTTCTGCAAGCTTTGATTCACGTTCTCTGTCTTCAATTTCCTTATAATGCTGCCGTACTCGTGCCTTAAGAAGACGCATCGCTGTAGCCCGGTTTTTTATCTGTGACCGCTCATTCTGACAGGCTACTACGATATTTGTGGGAATATGGGTGATACGTACAGCACTGTCGGTCTTATTGACATGCTGACCACCTGCTCCGCTTGATCTGTATGTGTCAATCCTTAGATCTTTTTCATCTATTTCGTAATCATCGATCTCTTCAATAATCGGATAAGCGTATACTGATGCAAAAGAGGTATGCCTGCGGGCATTGGAGTCGAAAGGGGAGATACGTACCAGTCGATGAACTCCACTTTCTGCTTTTAAATGGCCATAAGCGTATTCACCTTTCACCTCTATGGTCACACTTTTTATCCCGGCCTCTTCTCCTGGAAGCTCATCAAGAATAGTATAGGAAAACCCCTTGCGTTCTATCCAACGAATGTACATTCGGTATAGCATGTTTGCCCAGTCACAGGATTCGGTACCACCGGCACCGCTATGCACAGTCAAAATCGCGGGCGCATTATCGTCCTCACCGCTTAGTTTATGCAGAAATTCAATATGAGAGATCTCTTTTTCAAGAATTTCTGTCTGAGATTTCAGCTCAGAAAGAGTATCATTATCGTTCTCAAGTTTTGCCAGATCAAAGAACTGCTGAATCTCTTCTATTTCTGCTGCTGCTTTTTGCCAAGGCTCAATTATCCGCTTTGCGTCCTTAATTTCCTTTAACACCTTTTGAGCATTATTGGAATCATTCCAAAAATTTTCCTGTGCACTTAACGCTTCCAGTTCAGCCACTAAAGATATCTTTTTATCAATGTCAAAGATACCTCCGAAGGTTATCCACACGGTTTTTCATTTCACTTATCACAGATTGTTCTAGTAATTCTGCCATTTTCTATCCTCCTAACAATAATTTCTGAAAAATAGTTTCTGGTGTTCCTGGCTGTTCCAGGCTTGCTGAGATTAGCTGAAAAATAGATGCATTCCTGCATTAAAATTGTAATCTCTTTAAATCCATTATCTTAGAAATTAAACTTATATACATCTACAGATTGGGCAAGTATTTTGATTTCTACACAGCATATTGTAGAAACTACCAATTTTTTAAAGCTTGACTATACTCCCCCTGGGCCGTTATATTTATAGAGTTATTTCATTCGAGCAGTCTCTTCAAATTAACGAAGCAGATCGAAAAACCTGATCCAGACGATTCAATAAGCACTGGGTTGCAGTTCACCCCTCTTTCGGATCCCTGTGGTAGCGAAAGGTGATAAAACCGGAGACCCAAGATTACCTCAAAAATCACCTGGTTCAGGAATAAAAATAAATCTTAAAAGGCCTGTTGAATGTAAAAGGAGCAATCCCCATGTCCGTTTCAAAGATCAGCACTGAAGCCAAACCTGTAACCGCATCAGTTTTTACAGAAAGAGATATTATGTCTGAGGTTCAATCCCGGGAATCATTAAAAGAACGACTGCTAAAGAAAAAAGCCGCTTTAAGCGATAATGCACGAACTGTACTCGAAAAACGATATCTCAAAAAAGATGAGAACGGAAAAACTATCGAAACTCCCGAAGAGATGTTTTTTCGGGTTGCTGAAAATATTGCCAGTGCTGAAAAACTATTTAATCCCGACATTAGTACGGATATCTGGACCGAAAAGTTTTATTCAATTATGACAGATCTTGATTTTCTTCCCAATTCTCCTACTCTGATGAATGCCGGTCGGGATCTGCAACAGCTTTCTGCCTGTTTTGTTCTACCAGTTGGGGATTCGATGGAGGATATCTTCACAGCAGTTAAAAACACTGCCCTCATTCATAAAAGCGGAGGAGGAACCGGCTTTTCGTTTTCCAACATTCGTCCTAAAAACGACCGGGTCAAGTCAACCAAGGGTATCTCTTCGGGGCCGCTTTCATTTATGCGGGTTTTTGATATAGCTACAGAAACCGTAAAACAGGGCGGAACCCGCCGGGGCGCCAATATGGGTATTCTGAATTGCTCTCACCCGGAAATCATGGATTTCATTGAGATGAAGGAAAAAGATGGATACCTTTCCAATTTTAACATCTCAGTAGGCATTACCGATGAATTCATGGAAGCTCTCAAGAGAGATGAGGAATATCCACTGCGCAACCCCAGAACCGGTGAAATAATGGGGCACCAGAAAGCCTCTAAGGTGTTTAAAAGAATCGTTGAACTTGCCTGGAAAAATGGTGAGCCAGGAGTGGTTTTTCTGGATAAAATCAACAAGGATAATCCGACTCCGCATGTGGGCAAAATGGAAAGTACCAATCCCTGTGGCGAACAACCTCTGCTTCCTTATGAGTCATGTAATCTTGGTTCTATCAATCTGGCTCACATGATTACCGAAACCAATGGCAAAAAGGTGGTTGATTACGCCAAGTTGGGAGAAACAGTAGGCACAGCAGTTCGTTTTCTTGATAATGTCATAGAAGTAAATAAATACCCTCTTAAAGAGATAGAAAAAATTACCAAAGGGAACCGGAAAATCGGACTTGGTGTGATGGGGTTTGCAGATCTGTTGATCGAGTTTGGAATTCCCTATAATTCACATGCCGCAGCCAGTCTGGCAGAAGAGATAATGAAATTTATTCAGAGTGAAGGTCGAAAGATGTCTGCATTTCTGGCTAGAGAAAGAAGCGTCTTTCCCAATTTCAAAGGATCAATTTATGATCATGAAAACGGACTTCAAGTGCGCAATGCCACTGTAACCACCATCGCTCCAACCGGTACTATCAGCATGATTGCAGGATGTTCAAGCGGTATAGAACCGCTGTTTGCTATCGTTTACGAGAAAAACGTTCTTGATGGTAAACGCTTGCTTGAGATTCACCCGGCATTTAAAAAAGTTGCACAGGAAGAAGGCTTTTATTCTGAAGAGCTGATGAAAATGGTTGCAGAAACCGGCAGTCTTAATAAAATTTGTGGAATACCAAAAAGAATACGGGATATTTTTGTAACTTCACATGATATCGAACCACGATGGCACATTACCCTGCAGGCAGCATTCCAGAAATACACAGATAATGCAGTTTCCAAAACGGTTAATTTCCGTAAAGAAGCTACAGTTTCAGAAGTAGATGAAGTATTTCGGTACGCCTATGACCTTAACTGCAAAGGTGTAACCGTATACCGCGATGGATCCCGACAAAATCAGGTTATTACTTCCGGCACTTCAGGTGGAACTGTCTCGATTGTAGACAACGATACCGCAAGAGCTATTCATCCCCGCCCCCGACCGGCAGTAACCCACGGAAGAACCTATAAAACCAAAACCGGTTGTGGGACTCTTTATATAAACATCAATTCCGATAATTACGGGCTCTGTGAAGTCTTTACACAGATGGGAAAATCCGGTGGTTGTGCTGCGTCCAATTCTGAAGCAGTATCCCGGTTAATTTCGCTGGCTTTGCGTTCCGGAATCGATCCTAAGTCAATAGTGACTCAGTTGCGTGGTATCCGTTGTCCGATTCCAACCTGGCATGATGGTGAAATGATTCTCTCATGTGCAGATGCCATCGGAAGGATTCTGGAAAAGGCAATTAGTGATTTCCACGGGTCTCAGTCACCGCAATCTCAGATCACCTTCTCCAGTTTGGATATGGGTTATTGTCCCCAATGCCCTGAATGCGGTGGTATCATGGAAAATGAGAGTGGATGTGCGGTATGTAAGAGCTGCGGCTTTTCCAAGTGCGGATAAAGTTTACCCCAGAGGTGAATCTTTAACATTAAAGAAATCACCTCCGGGGAAATTCCCCCGGCTCTTCTGATTCTTTCCACACTCCCTCTAAGTAGCTTTTTAGACTATCCATAGCAGATTTTTTCCGTTTATATCAAATCTAAGTCCAACGATTTAGGTCAGAATAGTTAACCAGTCAAAAACTCCCGATTTTTAAAGAAAAACAATATGCAGGATAAAAAAGAATCAACTGATCGCCCGCTATGGAGAGAGCGTCTCCGTCAGACTCTGTTTGATGAGAATACCTTATACGGAAAAGTCTTCAACCTTTTTCTGCTTGCTATAATAATGTCAAGCATACTGATTGTTATCGTAGGAAGTGTGGAGGATATTCATAACCGATATGGTTCCATTATTTATAAAACAGAGTTGATTTTTACCATATTTTTCTTTATCGAATATGTTCTGCGAATTATCTCTGCCAGAAAACCATTAAATTATGCCTTCAGTTTCTATGGAATAGTCGATTTTCTGGCTTTTATGCCCCTTTTTCTGGAAATGATCCACATTGGAAGAATCGAGAATCTTATAACTATCCGGGCATTCCGGTTACTTAGAATCTTCCGTTTGTTTAAACTTTACAAATATGTCTATGAAGCCGATATCATGCGAAAGGCTCTAAGAGCCAGTCTTAAACGTATAATAGTTTTCCTGTTGACAGTTTTCACTCTTATCATATTGATCGGAACTTTTGTCTATGCGATTGAGGGGCCTCAACACGGATTTACCGATATCCCTACCGGTATCTATTGGACTATAGTAACTATCACTACCGTAGGTTTCGGTGATATTGCACCCCAGACTTTTCCTGGTAAATTTCTGGCTTCAATAGTCATGTTGCTGGGATATGGAATGATTGCAGTTCCAACCGGAATCGTCACCGTCGAATACAACCGCATTTCAAAACTGAGTCCTATTTCCCAGGTATGTCTTACCTGTGGCGGGTATAACGATTCAGATGCAGTTTATTGCAAATACTGTGGAAACCGCCTTTGAATCTTTAAAGTATTTATCCTTTTTATCTCAGAATCACTGCAGTGTTTTATATTTATCACAACAGAAATAGTTCTTTTATTCTTCTTTTCCGCATAATTTTTAAAAATCAATAAAGAGTTTTTCTATGGAAAAAAAATCAACTGCTGAAAACGCAGAAATCAATCGGGATGAGCTGGTTTCTTTTATCGATGAGCTGCTAAATACCAACCGGTACAAGGATTACTCCTGTAATGGACTTCAGGTGCAGGGAGCCCAGGTGATAAACAAGGTCGGACTTTTGGTGGATGCCTCATTACAGGGTTACAGACTTGCCCTGGAAAAAAAGTGTCAATTGATTGCTGTTCATCATGGAATTATCTGGGATGGGATCAGGTCGGTCAGCGGAAGTTCATACAATCATGTAAAATTTCTACTCGACAACAATCTTAACCTTTATGCTTCACATCTGCCACTGGATCTTCATCCTGAAATTGGAAACAATGCCCAACTGGCTTCAATGCTGAATTTAACCGGGTTAAAACCATTCGGCAATTACAAGGGAACAGATATAGGATTTGAAGGTAATCCGGACAAATCTACTGATTTGGATTCGATCGTTCAGACACTGAGCGAAAAGCTTGATACACAATGTACTGTTCTTCCATTTGGCAAGAAAACCATCTCAAAAGTCGCTGTGGTTTCCGGTGGAGCTGCTGATCTTTTGACAGAGGCAATTAAAAAGGGAATCGACTGTTATATTACCGGTGAACCGGTTCATTACAATTATCATGAAGCTCAGGAAAACGGGATCAATGTTGTTTATGCAGGACATTATCATACCGAAAAGCCCGGAATTCAGGCATTGGGAGCAGTGCTTCAGGAACGTTTCGGTATTCAAACCGAATTTATCGATATACCTACACCTATCTGAGCCCGTTATTTCAGACTAATGGTGATTAATATATTTTGTATGAAAAACAAGATGTCAGGAGTCTCTTAAAAAAATGGCCACCAAAAAGATCAAGGTACCGATTATTAACTACTCTTCTCCCAGGGGAAGAAAATATTTGCAGAAAATAACCACCTCCCGTATTACCAGTAACAAAAAAACTACATCTCTGGTGGAAAAAATATTGGATGATGTCCGGGATAATGGAGAAAGTGCCCTTTTCAGGTATACTGAAAAATTTGACAAGGTTAAACTCACTGCCAGAAAAATGAAAATTACGGAAGAAGAGATTTCTTTAAGTGCAAAGCAGATTCGTCCGGAGCTGAAAACTGCCATAGATGAAACAGCAAAACGAATAGATGCCTATCATCGTAAACAATTAAGAGAAGGTTTCGAATTTCAGAGTGGTGAAGGAACTCTGGGTCAGATTATTCGTCCTTTGTCCAGGGTTGGTGTATATATTCCGGGTGGTCATACCATCTATCCATCAAGTGTTTTAATGGATATAATACCTGCCCAGATTGCAGGAGTCAAGGAAATCGTGGCAGTGACTCCACCACGGGAGCTCGATCCCGGAGTAGCTTATGCCTTAAAGCTTTTAAACATAACCGAAATCTACCGAATCGGAGGAGCTCAGGCAATTGCAGCACTGGCTTACGGAACAAAAACCATAAAACCGGTTGAAAAGATCGTTGGCCCTGGAAATCCTTTTGTCGCAACTGCCAAAAAGCTGGTGTACGGTGTGGTTGACATCGACTCGGTGGCCGGGCCCAGTGAAGTAGCAATAATTGCGGATGATTCTGTGGACCCCACCTGGGTTGCCCTTGATCTTTTAGCTCAGGGGGAACATGGCTCCGGAGATGAACTGGCAATCTGTGTCTGTGAAGATAAAGGGTTTGCAGATAAAATTGCAGCCGCCCTGATAAGTGAAATCGAAGCTTCACCTGTAAAAAAAGTATTCCAGGCTCTTCCTGAGCATGCAATCACTATCTTTGTAGCTTCTTCCAGGGATGAAAGCATTGCACTGATCAATGATTTTGCTCCGGAACATCTCCAGATAATGACCAGAAGCTACAGAAAGGACCTTAACAAAATTCAAAATGCGGCAGCAATATTCTTAGGACCTTACACGCCTGTTGCCCTGGGTGATTATTTTATTGGGACGAACCACGTCCTGCCCACTGGAGGTGCTGCCAGGTATGCTTCTCCGTTGGGAGTCGATAGTTTCACCAAGAGAATCTCTGTTGCAGAGGTCACTCCTGAAGGACTGGATCTGGCAGCTCCGTTTGTAAGTGTCTTTGCCAGAGCAGAAAACTTTGTTCATCATGCACTCAGTGTTGAAAGAAGAGAAGGCAACAGTAAATAATGCACTGGCCTTTAAAGTCTCTGATCTTTGGACCAATACTATAAAATGTGTCTGCCTTGATAAGTATGTAGCGTTAGTGATTTTTTCACAACGCTGCAAACTTCAGTTATATCTTTGCTGCTGTTCAGTCAATCTCGGGTCAGGAAGATTTTTCAACAAGAGTTTCAGAAACTAAAATATTTCCTGCGAATTGTTATTAACTGATATCGCATTTACACCATCCCCGAAAACATGTAAAACAATATCCATAACACAGGAGGGTGGTTTTTATTAAAAAAAACCTTTCCGAAAAGTTCTGAACAGGATTTTTTAATGTAAAATCAGTAGTGTCCGTTTAATTTAACAAAGAAAATGGCCGCCCAAACCCACATTATTAATACGCAAAATTAATAAAAAGTACCTGTCAGCAAAATACCCTCCCTTGAAGGCCATTATTAAAGGGAGCGTTATTCTTGCTAACTTATTACTGTAAAACCGTATAAGCAGATACGGAAATCTAAAGATTTTGAATTTCCCAAAAAAAGTATTGCCAACCCTGCAGTAAATCGAATATCTTGTTTTAACAACATCTCGTTCGCTCAAGTTCT
>JAAYPC010000193.1 GCA_012519985.1 Fibrobacter sp. | reverse complement strand
TTCCCTCAAAATTGGTATTGAAAACATCATCAACAGAAGGGATCACTCCAGTAATACCTTCATTTAATGTTTTTTCCACCAGACGGTCAATAGATGATTTGCAGATGTCGATAGCGTAAAACTGCAGGAAAAGCTCATGCTTCATGCAATTAAGACAAACCAGTCCTGTACCTGCACATACATCCAGAGCTTTTTCATACGTGTTTGGTGGTACAAGTTCAATTTTATTTTTAAGCGAATTGAACCAGAAGTCAGATAGTTCATGATCATGTTTTCTGGTGTATCGGCTATCCAGGCCACGGTTGTGTTCTATAACAAGAGAAAAGCCATCACTATCAAGCATATAAGGACCACAAAGATATTTTTCTAAAACAGGTCTTACATTTTCATTAAGACAGATAGATGCTGTATTTGTGAGTTCATTTGTCATAATAAATCCTTATAGCCTTTATGAGTACAAGTTTTAGATGGTCTGATAAATGGATAGGTCCTATCCATTCCTTCCCTTATGGTATTAATGATCTCTGGAAGTCTATCCTGCAAGTCTTTTCGAATCTTGTTCCGGTTGCGCCACAATAGTTCGAATTTATCTATTAAAAGCTCTGTATTACATTTACTGACATCAAAAATGAAATCGTCCTGGTTGAACAGGTTCATGACCTCTGAATATTTATAATGCCAGGAAACAGCAATTACAGGGACTGCTGAGGATAATGCAGCAATAACACTATGATAACGTGCAGCAATAACAGCATCACATACAGAAATTATACCTTTTATTTCTTCTGCAAGCATTGATTGCGTCTGAATTATTTCGCAACTATCTTTTGGGACACAGGAATAAATCTGGCTGGCTACTTTCCGATCGTCATCGGGACCGTTTGACAATTCATTAGGAATTAGAATGACATGGGCATTATATGTAGAAATAATCCTTTCAATAAAAAATGAGCTCATTTTGATATATTTCTCCGAGACTTCGGCTCTTCGAAATGCCTGAAAACTTACTGAAATGCCAATTATTGGCTGGGTTTTGCGCATTTCATTTAATCGATTGGCATCGCTACTTAATTTGATATCAAGAGTTATAGCAGTGTCTGGACAGCAGAATTTTACTTTATTGACTTTCAGGTTTTCTAACTCTTTTAAGCTCTCACTATCTCTGGCTATTACCAGGTCGCAGAAACGATTAAGAAATAAAGAGGCAAAAAAACGATGCATTTTTGATCGGCAGGGTCCAATTGCGGAAGTATACTTTATTACAGGTTTTCCAAATAGCTTACCCAGTATCCAAATCCGTCCTCTTCCCAACCTGCTTGCAAGAGTGTTCTTTCCTAATGTGTCCGTGAAAGAAATTCCCCAGATGTCTATTATTGCTGATGAATTCAATAAAGTACGCATAGCTCTTCGGGTGCGTGGATTCCCGGCTGGTATACCAGTTAATCTAGCCATGAATGCAGGCAGCAGGATTCGTTTCCAACTGAAAAGACGCAAGGGAATAAAACCAACACCATACTTTTGTGCCCATTGCTGTTCGGATGCTTCATTTTCGGTATTACACAACAATGTATAAGTAGCATCAGGAAAATAACGTGACATCAACTTTATTGTGCCTGATAAAAGAGATGGACCGCCGAAATTCATCGAGATCCTTGCCCCGACTAAAACAAAGTGTGGCTTAATATCTTTGTTTTTGTTGCCCCTTTTTAAAATTGATAAAGCTTTGGCTGCTTTTGCCTGGAAAAATTCAAAAGAAAATTTATTTCGGCACTGTAAAAAGAGGATTTTTTTAACAGCCATACTTATTGCCTGATCTCTGTTTAGTGCATGTGCATTTTTCAATAATTCAGTAATTGATACTTTTTGTTTTTCAGTTGATTTAGAATCAGGAGTGGACATCCAACGATCTGCAATGCCACTGTCAAATGCTGGTTTACCCAGTGAATTCCAGGCTCTGACTGAAGAACTCCACTTAATCCTGTGTCGCTGATCAACTGACTGGCCTTTGAACAATTCATTAACAGGTAGCGGGCTCATTTCAATAACTCCTGCATCTTTGGCAGATTGCACCACACGCATTCCCCGATTGGTTCTTACCAGAAGTATAGTATATCCGTTCTTGTCATGATTTATACCCCAGGGATCACCTGCAACAATATCACTGAAGATATTCATCTGATCAAAACAGATTGAACATCGTGGTGAATCAAAACACTGTTTGCACAAATGACGGTAATTTTTTGGAACTTCATGAATTACACCATCTGCGGCAGTAATTGATACATTCCCCGGCCACCCGCCATATCGTTTATCTTTATAACGGAAACTTGCACATTGGTTTATAGTTACACCAGATTTACTGACTAAATAATCAATAGCATGGAAAGATTGAATGCCTGCACAAATCAAGCCCACAACCAGAGGGCCATTTTCATGATGGATACCTTTAATGCTCTGCAGGTTTCTGAGGCCATGGACATGGCATCCTAATCCTACTATAGCAGCGGAGTAGTCTGATTCACAATTGTCTTTAAGAGAAGCGACAAGCGGGACCTGGCAATATTTTGAACCCTGAGAGGAATACAAGTCGTTAATTGATTTAGCCCAGACTGGTTCAGGACGGAATTTATCTGCTGTCTTTAGCAAACGGGTGACCAGAACCTTATTAATGTTGCCAATGTTTATCAGATGGCTTAAAAGTGCAGTAACAGTACCACCGCTTTGTCCATTACTGAAGGTAACTGTGTCAACAGATCTGGTAAGATATGCACCAATCACATCTCCTTTTAACGGATCAGTTTGATTATCCGGCAGTTTAAATAATAGTTTACGACCGGAGCATACCCGATAACATATGCTGCAATTATCACAGAGGTTTTCCTGTATTTGTGGGAAAAGAAAACCACCTGCATTTTCTGAAATTTTAATTGCATTATTTGGACAAACACATACACAAGTCCCGCAGCCAGTGCAAAGGTCATTGGTGACTATGTCTTTTACATTCATATATCAGCCATATTCTTTTCAGGTGATATTATTTTCCTTTTTATGTGAAAAATACGGTAACAAAGGCTTTTTATCATATCCAGATCTTTTCTTTTGATTGCTCCTGTAAATAATCCCATGCAATAAAACGAGATAAACATTACCAGAAATCCAAAACCTATGCGCAATAGAGGAACTATAGCTATTGCATCTAATCCCGAGTTTGGAAATACTTTGGAAAAGTGAGATAAATTGCAGGGTAAAATCGATTGCAGTGGTAAACTGGTCAGGAAGAAAGTGATGACACCAGATAGAACAACCGAGAATAGAATCGTGAAATAATCTTTAAAATTGAAAATTTTGCCATAATAGCCAAGCTTATTGAGTTCTCGTTTTAGTAGTTTTGAAGTAATGGCTGCGGAAAGATATATTGAAATGACATGACCGATAGCCGGACCAATAAATCCCAATAAACTGTTACCGAAAACTCTGACAAATACAAATCCGATAGAAATGTTGGTTAATAGAGCGATTGTAGGTGACCATACCAGCGCTTTAGTCTTTCCGATAGCTCTAAGTATGCTTGAATACAGTACAACCCTCACCGGCAACACAAAAAGATACACTAGAAAAGGATACCAGCTCCGAAGGTAATCTGTTCCATAAAGGACGACAATAATGTCTTTGGAGACAATGACTGCCCAGCCAAAAATGGGTAGTAAGATTAAACTGCTGCGTCTCATCGCTTCGCTGAACAGCCTGCATAATGAATCATAGTCACCTTCTCTGGCTGATTTCACTAAATTGGGAAGAATGGCTGTGGATATGCTTACAGTTATCATTCCAATGAAAGGAAGATCTTGTGCACCATTCACATATTCAGCAAATTGAGATGAGGAGAAATAACTGCTTATAAGGAATTTATCCATGAATTTACCGGCAACAGATACGGCAAACCCATATGTCAGTGGAAGAGCATAGATGAATATTTCAAGGATATATGACAGTTCAGGTTTTGTCAGGCCACCAAATTGGCCGGAAAATAAACAGGCAATGAACAATGCAGCAGCACTCATTGCTTCTATGATAATGTAGATTTTTATAACATACTCTATACTGTGACCTGATGAAAATCCGATAATTACTGCCAGGAGTCTTATAACTGTAGAACAAAAATTGATTTCTGTGGATAATACAGGTCTATCAGTTGCTATTAAAGAATTGGATAGCAGTAGCCGTAACAGTCCGATGGGTGGTGCGAGGGAGAATATACGTAAAGCGTCAACTATTTTAGGATTATTAAAGTGAGCTGAAACAGGGACAGCATAATAAAACATACAAGCTGAGGCTAATCCACTTGTCAGTAAACCAAGGCAGATTATGCATGAAAAAGGTTTTTTCCTTTGTGATGGAGATTTGGATGCTAAAAAATAATAAAGACTCTCAGTTAAACCGAAGTTGGAAAGAGATGAGAACAAGGTGCCGATCATCAGTACCAATCTAAAGTCACCATACATCTCTTTTGAAATTACTCTGACAAGAATAACACCGAAAGCCAGCCGAAGGACTGAATCGGTAAGTTTATCCATGAAAATAAAAAATGTTCTGGAACTGATTCTCATCGTATAAACTAACTAAATTGAAAACAGAAAATTAATAAAGCTATGGAAATTAAAAAAAGTTTAATACCTTAATCGGACGATTCTTTGACGCGACTTGCTTTGATCTCTGCTCTTCCCATCCTACGCAGTAGTCTGCTAAGGAGGGTGGAACGTTAACCCAAAGGGCTCTATACTATTCACGTCAAACAACCGTCTGAATCAGGTAATATTTATTATCAATTTTAACCATTGTCTAATCCAAAATACCTGCTGATGATATGAGCAATTTTCTGTGATGATGTGCCATCACCGTAATCCTGTATTATTCCGCGATCTTGAATGTTAATAAATTCAAACATTACATCCAAAGAATCTTCGACACTTAAAGAATCAGGAGGCAAAAGTTTATTCCATTTTGATTCAACTGTTTCTGCCCATTCGGTTTCCTTACGCGTAGTAATGCATGGCACTTTATGAAAATAGGCTTCTTTTTGTACACCTCCAGAATCAGTTATTACACATGCAGCATTTGATTCCAGTCTGACCATATCCAAAAAACCAACAGGATCCAGGATCTTGATTCCTTCACAATAGGACTCTAATTGATATTCCTTAATCATCTTTCTGGTTCGAGGGTGCAATGGAAGTACAACAGGTAATCTCATTGAGCAATGTTTAAGAAATTGAAGAATGTTCATTAACAAGGTGCTGTTATCCGTATTTTCAGCCCGATGAATTGTGGCAAGGAAGTATTGCTTGGAGGAAAGGTTCAAATTTTTCAGGATGAAGCTTTCTATTTCAGCTTTTCTGGAAAACTGAAGTGCAGCATCATACATAACATCACCCACATGGTACACATTATCTGTTATTCCTTCATGTTTGAGATTTTGTACTGCCGTAGCAGTAGGAGCAAAATGAAGTACAGATATGTGATCTGTAATAACTCTATTTATTTCTTCCGGCATTTTTCTGTTGAAACTACGCAGACCAGCCTCAACATGAAAAACAGGAATATTCATTTTTACTGCTACCAAAGCACCTGATAAAGTAGAATTGGTGTCACCAAAAACTACAACACCATCAGGATCTTCCTTAGCAATTATTTTTTCCAGCCGTTGCATAATCATTGCAGTTTGATCAGCATGGGAACCGCTTTTAACATCAAGGTTGTAATGTGGTTCATGGATATCCATTTCACTGAAAAATAATGATGACATATTTGAGTCATAGTGCTGACCGGTGTGGATGATTATTACATCGATACTTCCGAAATTTTGAAATGCTTTGGATAGTGGTGCGAATTTGATAAATTGAGGCCTTGCCCCGATAATTACAAGTAATTTTTTCATAGCAGTTAATATTATGCGTTATTTTTAGTTTATTATTCTTTAGAAATAACTAAACCAGTAAATTTTTACTCTTCACCTAAAAAAGAATTCAGTTTGTTACAAATATAGCCTTGTTCTTCTTCTGTTAGATATGCGCTGAATGGCAAGCTCAATACTTCCATTGATGCTTTTTCAGCCACAGGAAAATCTCCTTTTTTCCTTTCACAAAAAGCAAAAGCTTCCTGAAGATGTAATGGTAGAGGATAATGTACAGCCGTTGGGATCCCGCAACTCTGTAGTTTTCCTTGTATATGGTCACGGGATTTGATCTTTACGGTATATTGTGCCCAAACAGAAGTTTTTTCCGATTTTACTTTGGGGGTAATTTTATCACTTAATAACGAAGTATAGCGTTTGGCAACTTCATTGCGAATATCTATCTCATTATTATAGTACTTAAGTTTTACTCTTAAAATTGCAGCTTGTAATGTATCTAACCTTGAATTGAGACCAACATATTTATGATAATATCGTCTGATCTGACCGTGATTGCGGATAGATCTGATTTTTTCTGCCAGCTCAGTATTCGATGTAAAAATTGCTCCACCATCTCCATAGCAGCCCAAAGGTTTTGCAGGAAAAAAGCTTGTGGTTGCCAGTTCAGAAAGATTACAGGACCGTTTACCTTTATATGTTGCTCCGAAGCTCTGTGCTGCATCCTCGATTACCCTTAACTGGTAATTTTTGGCAATTTCATTGATTTTATCCATTTCTGATGGTTGACCGAAAAGGCTGACAGGAATAATCGCTTTTGTCTTACTTGTTATTGCCGATTCTATCTTTTCAGCATTAATATTGAAATCTTCCTCAGATATATCCACAAATACCGGTTTAGCTTTTAACGATGCGATCACTTCAGTTGTGGAAATAAAAGTGAATGGAGTGGTTATTACTTCGTCACCAGGTTCGATTCCGATTCCCATCAGTGCTATCAGCAGGGCATCTGTTCCGTTTGCACATGTGATAGCCTGAGTATTTGTGAATCTGCTCAATTCATCTTCAAGCTCTTTGACTTCCTCCCCCATGATGAATTGTGATGAATCAATAACCCGCTGGATTGCGCAATCGATTTCATTTTTATACTTTAAATATTGTGCATGTAAGTTTGCAAAGTCGATTTTCACCACAAATGGTCCTCTTATTCTATAAGGGTTACAATATCATTATTGAGTTGATATCTGGTTCTGTCAAAATTATCTTCTGCAAGACCATTTTCATCAAAAAAGAGTTTATTTCCAGAAATGCTTACCCATCCGATTCTTCTTGCAGGCACACCAGCCATTAGACCGAAATCAGGAATACTTTTGGTAACTACTGATCCGGCACCGATAAGAGCATATTTCCCGATGGTTATACCGCAGACGATTGTTGCATTCGCGCCTATGGAGCAACCTTTTTTAAGTAATGTAGTTTTGAATTCATTTCTTCGGTTGATAAAGCTGCGTGGATTAAGAACATTTGTGAACACTACCGATGGTCCCAGAAAAACATCATCTTCTATTTGAACGCCTTCGTAAATAGATACATTGTTCTGCGTCTTCACTCCTGATCCGATTTTAACTTTAGGGCCAACAACACAGTTTTGACCAAATGAACAGTTTTGGCCAATGATCGTATCAGAGAGGATATGTGAGAAGTGCCAGATTTTAGTACCTTTACCTATTTGACAGTTATTGTCGACAATACTTGTGCTATGTAAAAAAAAATCCATATTTGACCTGTCTATTTAAAGTACAGATGAGATCTTGATGTTTTCCCTATTGGGATGGCATTCCTTATTTGATGTGCCAGCATGATTGACGGTTTTACATCATGAATCCCAAAACCCTTGCCATCAAGAATGTTACTATAAAGAAGAGTGTGGAGATCTGTAAAACCGTTGGAAAACTCTATTTCCTTACCATCTATTGTAACTGATCGGAAAGTAGAAGCATTTCTATCTCTGGCTTCAGGTGGAAGGTCATTTCGATCGATTGAAAGATACCATTTTACTGCAGCTTTTTCCAATTCGAGATAACCACTGGTTTTAGTGTTTGCAGCTAAATGAACCTCAGACCCCTTTACCTCGCCAAACAACCAGATGAGCAGATCAAAAAAATGGATACCTATGTTTGTTGCAAGGCCCCCTGACCGGGCCGGATCTCCTTTCCATGAATTGAGATACCAATTTCCTCGAGATGTTACATATGTTAAATTTACCTCATACTTTCCATGGTTTTGTTCAGAACTGATTTTTTCCTTTAACGCTACAAGTGCCGGATGAACTCTCAATTGAAGTATGGTATAAATTTTTTTTCCAAATTCTTCTTCCAGTTCAATCAACGGGTCGATGTTCCATGGGTTTATAACAATTGGTTTTTCACAAATAGCATCAGCTCCTATTCGTAAGGCAAAACGAATATGTGCATCATGTAAATAATTGGGCGAACAAATCGACACGTAATGAATCCGATCTTCTTCGCTTTTTCGCCTAAGTTTTTCTATATATCTGTCAAATCTTTCAAACTCTTTGAAAAATCGGGTCTCATAGCTAAATTGATCTAATATACCAACAGAATCATTTGGATCTGTTGCTGCCAACAATTGGTTGCCAGTCTCCTTTATTGCTTTCAAGTGGCGTGGGGCAATATAGCCAGCAACGCCGGTAATTGCAAAATTTTTATGTTTATTCATACAGTATGCCTTTCAAAAAGAAAATTCGACAGAGAATTTCCACATAATCGAACGTAAAGAAAAACTGTACCTCTCATTATTAGCATCATAGGATAAATGACTATATGCTTTTAATTTTATACATCAAAAATTCAGGTCACTCCAATAACTGATTTAGTTTTGAATTTTACGATTAAGGAATTCTTCGGGCAACAAAAAAAATCATTTAAGTGCAATTTAACTCTGCATAAACCAGGAACTTAAGAATATGTAAAAAGGATAGTTACTTACATTCCGCTAAACAGTTAGATATCCCTGTTTTTCCAGGATTCACCCTCAGATGCATCATACAACTTTATTTTATTAATCAAAGAGTTATAGTGGCTAAAGAGGCTTATTAGCAGAAATTGTTGTGGGGTATTTAGTTTCAAATATATGGAAAAACTGTTTTTTTCAGAAACAAACCTTCCACTTGATTCTTGCCCTTGCTTGTTTTACGATAATGAAGGTATTTTTAACCGAACAACAGAAAAACCGGCAATCATTTTTACAGTTAATTAAACAATGGAAAAAATTCCTCCATCACGTTTCCCGAATACCCCAATCGAACAGGCCAAAGAGCGCTGGTGGATTGCCAAGGTTAAACCACGGCAGGAAAAACAGCTCGCGTTCGATTTCCTGGAATTTGGGATTGAATATTATCTGCCCTTGTACGAAAAATTGACCATTCGTCCCGGAACCAACAAAAAACGCTACTTTAAGGTACCGCTTTTTCCTGGATACATCTGTTTCGCTCAAAATGTCCCTCAAGACATCTTTAAAACAGGTCGTGTGGTTAATCTCATCGAAATTAAAAATCAGAACCGTTTCATAAAGGAAATTTCTTCAATTTACATGGCTTTTGAGCATGGTTTGGTGGTTGAACCGGTGACTCAACCGATTGCAGTACATTCACAGGTAGAGGTCACATCCGGAATATTAAAAGGAATTCAAGGAGTGGTTAATTCCATCAATGATCAACTATCCTTAATTTTAGAGGTGGATGGACTGGGTTCTGCTGCGGTTCATATCGATATTTCTCAGGTAAGAGTCATTGCATAAGAATTAAAAAGCCCTGTTTATTTATAGTACAATTCCTTTATCTTATCTCCTATAAGCGGGACTTTTAGAATTATATTCCCCACCATTTTTTCCATCTCGCTCCTAACAACTTGCCTGGTATGCTTATCTTTCCACCATGAGCGCAATTTATCTCTGGAAACATTGGTCCGTTCTATTGGAACTGGCAGGAAGAGACCTTTTTGGAAATATTTATTTCTGGAGAGCGTAAATAGCACCGAAATTCTACGCATATGATAAGGGCTACTAACAAATCCAATAAGTGGTTTATTACTGGAACCAGATTCCAGTTCTATTCTGTTAATGATTTCTCTGAAGCTGTTGATTTCTTCAAGTGTTGAATTACATTTAGGGGTAATAATTATTCGATTGGAGTCTATTCCTTTCTGACAAGCCCATTTTTTAAATTTGGAATTGTTGGTGTTAACAACCCAGATAGCTTCTTCAAATAATTTGAGCAGTTCAATTGAATATGGTTCCCGATCAGAAGACCCAGCGAAAGTACAGACATAATTCAGGTGTTCAGGTAATGGGTCTGCAAGAAAGAGCCAGAATGCCAGATTCCTGTAGGTATAAATACCTGCAACTACAAAAAAAAGCAGGCAGCTTGAGATAAATATAAAAATGGTTTTCTTTTTTAAAATCATCTTTAAAGGTGAATCGGGTAATTCATTTTCATAGAAACAACTTTTATCAGAATTATCTGGACTTCAGTAATATTAACATTTTCCTTCTGGATATTAAACCTAAATCAGACGATTTTTATGGAGCTTCCCTTTATTTTTCCATTATTCGCGGCGAAGGGTGAATAAAGCCTTTTAAGTGGGGTATTTCTATAATGGGAATGTAATAACCAGTCATTTTACTTAACTTAAATCGGACGATTCTTATGACGTGAATCGCTTCGATCCCTTTGTTTATTACCCCATATTCATTTTGTAGATATGGTCTTCAAAGCTCAGGGTTGCTTACCTGAAAGGCTCTATGCGATTTACGCCAAAGGATCGCTCTAATCAGGTGTAATGTAATAATTTACAAAGCTTTAATTGCAGTTAAATTCTTCTTGTTATTAATGTATATGATATCAAATAAATATTGCGTCAGAAAAAAAAGTTGAAGTTGGTATTGGAGAGCGATATAATAAGGATTCTGATTTGTTATAAAGCTTTCAAATGATAAGAAGTAATATGATGGTCAAGATAAGTATACACATATCATCTCTTGATAAAATCTCATCATAGCAAGCTATTCCTGGATGAACAGAAAAAGGAGAGTGTGTGAACCATATTTCTGAAAATGGTGTACATGGAATTATAAGTAAAATTACATCACTACTCCCGCTTATAGAAAAGACAGATCTTACAATTCTGACAAATATATTATCAGAGCTGCTCAAGTTATGCTCAGTCAAATCATATTCCATACAATTTACTAATCTGGCATTACGAGCTTCCAAACTGGTTGAAACTATACTATTAAATGATGTGCCATTTGAATCTGGCTGTAAAAGATTAAGTGAAGGCATCTCAAAGATGAATGATTTGACAAGAATGCCAGATTTCAGATGTCCATTTCCAGCAGAAAATAAAGAGGGACCTGTTGCAGAGACTGCAACCACAAAATCAGATGATATCGAGCAGCAGGATATAGTTCTGGAAGATGCAGTTGATCTGGTGGATAAATTCATAGTGTCTGTCCAATCGGTGCTTGAAGATCTGGAAGGAAAAGCTTTGAGTCTGGAAAACGGGTCTTCTGAGGAGCTGTCAGCTATTAAGCGGATACTTCATACGATGAAAGGGGAATTTGGCGTACTTAATCTTCAGGTATACGCATCATTAATTCATCAGGTTGAAGCCGCAATTGAGAAGAATGAATTTTCATCGGAGAATATGTTACGTCTGAAAGATATTCTTGGAAAGAAGATACTTCAGTTTGATAATAATAGATTTCCAGGAATAGATGACGAGGAAAGAAAGTACATATTTGAAAACTTGTTACATTCCTTACCTGAAGAATCACAGAGTCCATGTCCCCAGTCACAAAGCAGTAATGATTTCATAGGCAATCAGGATACTTCATTATTGAGTGATTTTATTACTGAATCACGGGACCATATTAATAATGCAGAATGCCTTCTTCTGGAGCTTGAATCAGATCGGGATAAGCCAGAACACCTTAACAGCATATTCAGAGCCTGTCATACGATAAAGGGGGTGGCCTGTTTTTTAAATTTGGAAGATGTCGCGACTCTGGCACACGCAGTGGAAAACCTGATGGATCAAGCCAGACAAAAGAAAATTACGCTGAATTCTGCTCTGATAGATCTTTTATTGGGCACAATGGATTGTCTTAAAGAATTCATTAATAATATTGAATTGCAAATAAAAGGTGAGCCATATAAAATACCTGAAAATTACCGCTCAATAATGGGACGGTTGCGTGATGCGGTATCCAGTGATACTGCACAACCAAGAAAACTGCTTGGTGAGATCCTGATTGAAAAAGGAGATATATCTGAAGATATGCTGGAGAATGCTCTTCAGATTCAGAACCAAGGGGATAGGCGTAAAATAGGGCAGATATTAGTTCAGGAAAAAAATGTACCTGAGAAGAAAATCAATGATGCCCTCAATTTGCAAAAAGGGCTTAAGCTTCCAAAAAATGTGGAAGAAACGGTTAGGGTACCGGTAGCCCGTCTGGATCAGCTTATCGACGCAATAGGTGAAGCGGTCATCGCTCAATCAATGCTGACAGCCGACCCTGCGGTCAAAGGATCAACAAGTCAGAGTTTACATACCAAGATCAATCAGGCTAATATGATTATGCGCCAGATACAGGAACTTTCAATGTCTATGCGGATGGTATCTGTGAAATCAACGTTTCAGAAAATGGCTCGCCTGGTTAGAGATCTATCAAAAAAGTCAGGAAAACAGGTTGAGTTTATGATGGATGGTGAGGATACTGAGATTGACAAAACAGTTGTAGAACATATTGGTGATCCTCTGATTCATATGATAAGAAATTCAATTGATCATGGAATTGAAATGGCTGATGAACGTGAAGCAAATGGTAAATCTCAGGTAGCCAAAATTTCCCTTAAAGCATATCATAAAGCAGGGAATGTTTTCATTGAGATCTGTGACGACGGTCGGGGGCTCAATAAAGAATCTATTCTCGAAAAAGCGATCGAAAGGGGTTATTGTAAACCTGGTGACAAGTTAAGTGATCAGGAGATCTATGATTTTATTTTTCATCCCGGTTTTTCAACCGCAAAACAGATTACCGATATTTCCGGACGCGGTGTTGGGATGGATGTGGTAAAAAAGAACATTGATACTCTCAGAGGCTCAATAGAGATACAGACCGAAAAAAATAAAGGAACCACTTTTACCATTAGATTACCACTCACTCTGGCAATAATTGACGGCATGGTGGTACGAGTTCATGATTCTCTTTACATAGTGCCTACATTATCCATAATTGAGACAATCGCTGCGAAAGATGAGATGATCGAGTCGGTTCTGAATGATCAGAAGATGATAAGGGTCAGAACAGATCATCTGCCACTGATATATCTGTCTCAGCTATTTGGGATTAAAATAAAACTAGATTCGCAATACATTGCTCTCATTGTGGAAGATGCATTGGGAAAAAGAGCTGCCCTTATGGTGGATGAGATTATTGGTCAGCAGCAGGTGGTTATAAAAAATCTTGGAAATGGAGTCATTAATGTTCCTGGTATTTCCGGAGGGGCAATAATGAGTGATGGTACTGTAAGCCTGATACTTGATATAAATGGCATTATAAAGAATGTAGTAGACAAATGAAAGGGGACTTTATGAGTAATTCCGCAAGCCCAATGGCAGAAACCAGAAATAGTGTTGGCGAAAAACTTCAGGGCAAATACCTTACTTTTAAACTCGCAGATGAGGAGTATGGACTTGAGATCCTCAAGGTTCAGGAAATTATACAGATGCAGACTGTTACCCGGGTACCCAGAACTCCCGAATATGTAAGGGGAGTGATTAATCTTAGAGGAAAAGTAATTCCGGTTATTGAGCTAAGAAAAAAGTTCGGTTTTCCTTCTTTTGAAGACACTGAAAAAACCTGTATAATTGTTGTTCAGATTGCAGCATCTGAAGAAAATTATGTGGTAATGGGTATTATTATAGATGAAGTAAGAGAAGTGCTCGATATTAAAGCGGAGAACATTGAGGAAACTCCTTCTTTCGGATCATCGATTAATACTGATTTTATTCTGGGAATGGGCAAAATGAATGGAAACGTCAAAATTCTGCTCGATATAGATAAAGTGTTGTCTGTACAGGAGTTGAGTGATCTGCAGCGGATGAATAGAGCAGAATAACAAATGGCAATTTAATTATGGGGTTTGCTCAGCATAAGTAAAAAGAGAGAAACGATTAAAAATGGTGAATCTAAAGGCCTTTCATGTTTTGAAAGGCTCGATTTAAAATAAAAATGGATAGAAAAATTTTTAATCAGTTACGGACAATTATCTATCAGACAAGTGGAATTGCACTTAGTGAAAAAAAGGAAAATCTTGTAGCTTCAAGAATTGGCAAAAGGATGCGAGCTTTAGGGATTCACACGCATAAGGAATATCTGGAGATGGTAAAGTCCAATGAAACAGGTGAAGAGATCACTGAGATGTTGGATGCTATCTCTACAAATGTTACTTCTTTTTTTCGTGAGCCGAATCATTTCCAGTTTGTGGAAACTGTTTTTAAAGAATGGCTGGATCAGGGGCAGAAAACCTTCAGGTTCTGGTCTGCAGCCAGCTCTACTGGGGAGGAACCTTACACCCTGGCAATGGTAATCAGAGAGGCTATGGCTGATCATAAAGTTGATATTAAAATTCTGGGAACAGACATTAACACCAAAGTTCTCCAAGCCTGTCGCAACGGAGTTTATAAAGAGGATAAAATGAGGTCTGTCCCGCAGGTTTTAAGGGATAGATATGCTGATTACCGGATGATTGATGGAGTTTATTGTTATGTAATAAAACCTGAATTAAAACAGCTTATTTCATTTTGCAGATTAAATCTTTCGAAACCGCCGTTTCCCATGAGTGGGCCTTTTGATATCGTTTTCTGCAGAAATGTAATGATTTATTTCGATGATGAAGTGAGAAAAAGATTGTTGGATGAGATCTACAGGCTTATTAAACCAGGTGGTTATCTGCTGGTTGGTCATGCAGAAAGTCTTACTGGTATGCTTAGCGGCTTTAAGTCTGTGAAACCATCGGTGTATATCAAAAATTAACAGGTAATTAACTGGAATAAGATGCGAATAGTTGTTAATGTATCCGACATGAAGTTAAGTAAAAAGCCTGGGGATGTTATAGTTACTCATGCGCTCGGTTCCTGTATCGGAATAGCCATTCATGATGCAGAAGCTTGTGTTGGTGGAATATTGCATTATATGCTGCCAAAATCAACTATAGATCAAGAGAAAGCGAAACAGAATCCATTTATGTTTGCAGATACAGGTATTCCGCTGTTTTTCCAGAAAGCGTATACATTGGGAGCAAAGAAGGAAAACATAAGGGTCGTTATGGCCGGAGGTTCAAATCTGTTTGAAGAAAATGACATGTTTGCAATTGGAAAGCGAAATGTGGTGATGGCCAGAAAACTATTCTGGAAAAACAGTATTATTATAGATAAAGAAGATGTGGGTGGCAATATCTCCAGGACTTTTTATCTGGAAATTGGATCAGGAGCTACGTGGCTCACCAGTGGTGGTGTTAGGATCGATCTTTAAAGGAGAGAGAAAGCAGGGGTTTTATGTATTCAGTTTTAATCGTAGATGATTCGGAAATAATACGGTCTGTGCTGCAAAGAACACTGAGTATGGCAAAGATTCCTTTATCGAATATTTACCATGCAGCAAATGGTCAGGAAGCTGTAGACATACTTGATAATTCCTGGATCGATCTGGTGATGACTGATCTGAATATGCCGGTAATGTCAGGTTTTGAGTTGATCGATATCATGTATAAACGCAATGACCTGAATCTTATTCCCATCATTGTCATTTCAACAGAAGGAAGTGCATTGAGAATCGATGAGCTGAAAGATAGAGG
>JAAYPC010000192.1 GCA_012519985.1 Fibrobacter sp. | reverse complement strand
TGCAGTTTCAGGGGTGCCCCTTCATGATAGAGTGTACCGGTACTGGTTATAGTTCCTGAATCAACATTATCATTAAAAGAGCATTGCTCGATCAGCGCGCCACTTATCCCAGGTTTGTTTTTGTAGTAATAGGAAAAAACTGCACTGCCATGGCAGTGAGAAACATTTCCACAGAATGTTGTTTTTTGTAATTGAAAAGGTTCTGCCATATCATAATTCATTCCATCTATATAGACTCCTCCACCCAGCCCCCCTTTTCCTGCTTCCCCGGCATCTTTACCGCCACCATTACCGGTCGCAATGTTCCTGTCAAATAAGCAGGAATCTATTTTCAGGTTTGTACCACGGTTCAGAATGGCACCACCATTACTACCGGAATTACCGATAAAGATACACTGCTGGAAAATTGCCTGATCCAGTCCACCTGCGAAAACTGCACCTCCACCAAACTCAGGCCCGCGTGCAATGCAGTGGTTGTTAACAAAAGTAACATTATAGCAGGCAAGAGTACCATACCAGGGATGTAAAAGTGCACCTCCCGAGCTGTCTGCAATACCATTAACAAGTCTTATATTTGCCAGTACCAGGCGGGCATAGTTTTTACATTCAATAATTCTGCACCGGTTTTGCCCATCCAGCGTGATCATGTTCCCGCCATCGATTACCAATAAAGAATCTGGCGAAACAATTTTCAGACTGCGTATTATGGGAATTGTAATCGGTTTACCACCGGTCAAGAAACGAATCGATCCCCCTTTTTTCATTTTTACCAGAGAGTCGATTGCTTTCTCCAAAGCTTCAAAACTGCAACCCGATTCTGTACCATCTCCCACTTCTAATAACGGCAGATTGTTATTTACAGGAATGGTTATGGCAGGTAAGGTATCGGGAATGAAAGTATTAGATTGGGGTCCGGATGATACTCCATAATCATTACAAAAATAAAGGGAGAAAAACAGGAGCGTAAGCAAGGAAATCAGTTTTTTCTTCATACAATAATTATACAAGAGCGGAATTGCTTCACGCAACAAACTAAATATCACATCCTCTTTCGATTTGATTGCCAAATCCTGGCTGTTACACTGGGAATTGCAAGTACATAAATAAAAATTTCCAATCACAAATACCAAATTCCAACAACCAATCATCAATATCCAAACAAGAAAAGACCAGGATGAAAGAGTAATCTGAATAGAATATCTAAACGAGAAACCGAAGCCCACCGAAGCGTCTTTGCGTAGGCGGGCTGTCCCTGTTTAAAATTTAGATATTGCAGACTCGAATATCCACGAACAGGAAAAGCACAGTAATGGTCCACACATTCGTGTTGATATACAGGCCCCCTGTTTTTTAGAGTAAAAAGAAAATTAATGCAAAAGAAAATGTGTGAACTCGCTAAAGCAATAATCTGTTAAAAAGTGGCTAAATTTCGCGAATTTGGGAAATTATTTGGTATTAGTTTCTCATAATGGGATGGTAGTGAAATCATTCTTCTAAATTCATCTGATCAAATATCCAATTCAACATTAAAAACATCAAAATTTACCAATACATCTTCTGTTTCTATCCATGAAAAATTTCATTCATACTGAAATTTTACAAATTCATCCAAAGATGTTTTTAATTCAGACGATAATTTCTTATTATTTATACGATCAAAACTTCTTTCCATACGATTAATTTCTGATATTAACCGTAATTTTTCAATTGCTTATCCGATTTTAATTTTATTTTAATACGATAATTATAAAATTTAGCCGGTTCTTTTTTTCGATTTATCCGGGCAAATTTCATTTAATCCAGTAATAATCCTGGTAAATGCTAAAATGTAATAGCAATTTTCCGTTTTTCCTCGGTGAAAAAGCTAATCATGAACGCTCAATATGGATTTTTTAATCCTTAAGGTACTCATCAGTCCTTTTGTAGCTGCGGAAGAAGTAAAGCAGAGACCTGCCTGCAGTCTTTAAGGCGGCAAACTATTAAAGAAAGTGAACAGAAATAAATAGGAAAAAGAGACGGGTATTGTCCTGATCAGAAATTATGTTCACCCGGTTGTATTAAGAGGTCTTAGAGTACCGGTTTCGGGGTGTTCTGGAAGCGAAATCATAGTTTTTACCGGATTTATTTGATTATCAACTGCGTTCTGTTCTTTTTTACTTTTCTTCTGGTCTTTTTCAAGGGCCTTTTTATTACGTCTGGCTCTGGCAGCAGCTTTGCCAAGTCGAACATGGTACTCGCTGTAGTAGAGAGAATGCCTCTTATCATCTTCATCAAATACATATTGCCCAGCTTCATATACCTCTTTGAGAGCTTCCCTGAGATAAGTCCAGGCCTTATAATAGGCAACTTTGGTGGAACGGATCTCATCGGGTTCGATTACCATTCGAGCAAGAATATCTGAGAGTTTTGTGTAAAGTTCTGCAGAATGTTCTATCAGAGAAAGATCTGCATGAACCTCCTGAAGTTTCTCCTTATTTTCCTGCGCCAGTCTGCTTATGGAAAGAAAATCCATAAGCCAGTCATGCCTGCTCCGTCCTTTGATTATCCTTTTTAAAGCATCGGAAAGATCTTTATCCTCCCGGAATGCCCTTTTGAGTACTTTCAGTAAATAGCGCCTCACTTTTTTTGCTTTTGGTTTCAGTTCTTCCCACTCATCTCTTGCAGTTGATTGTTTTTTTATGTGGGTACTCATCTCTACGGCACTCCAGATGAATGCGCCAGCACGTGCTTCAAAGCTATCCAGATAGTGAAGTTTAATTCCTGATAGTTCAAGCCTGGCCCTGTCTTCTTTTATAAGAGCAATAACCCGGTTTGCCTCTCCCACGGCTTCTTCGACAGGCATTGGTGGTGGAGTATACTCTGTAATGGCTGAAATCTGAGGAAGCAATGATTCGTAGTGCTTTTTCTGTTGGGGCATTACTGCTACTGATCTGATGGGAGCATCTGTCATAGAATGCCTCCTTTAGACAGATTTGAGGTGTTTGTTTTTGCCCGCGTCAAATTCTGTGTAAGAAAGGCAGATATTTTTGCAACCTGTTCTTTTTCAAACTTACAAAAAGCAAACCGAAAACTACCAGAGATAATAACAATGGAAACGAAAAAAAACGAAACAGAACTCGAGCGAACGGGATATTGTTAAAACAAGATATTCAATTTACTACCGTGTTGGCAATACTTTTTTATGCAATAATCCCCAATACCCACTGAATCCAGCCCTCTAAATCTCCCGATGTACATCGGGAGACTTTGGAAACTCAAAATGTGAAAGAGTATTCTTTTCGTGGGTGTTTCCTTAGTTGAGTTGTTCGAGTTCCTTATACAACAAAATTTCATAGGTAATATGAATCACACGAATAAAAACAGGACTATGACTCTGATATACAGGCTCCCTCCGAACAGTATGCAGGCATTCCCATTATATAAGTTGCACTTATGTTTCTGTCATCACCCATGGTTTGCAGGCCAAACAACATATTCTCCACATTCCATTTACCTTGATTTACCAGGTAGTTCATCCGGTGTTTCTGGATATCAGGAGTTCTGTAATCCACGACAATAAAATCGGCCTCATTTCCAATTCTGAAACTGCCTATTTTATCCTCCAGTTTCAGTGCCCTTGCAGCCCCGTAAGTCACACTGTAAAAGCTTTCCAGAGAATTCACAGTATAACCCTGTAACTGTGAGATCTTGTAGGCATCACCCAGAGTGCGAAACATCGAAAACGATGTCCCTGCACCTACATCAGTGGCTATGCAGGTCTTAATCCCCGATTCTATCGTTTCTTTCAGAGAAAAAAGGCCACTACCCAGAAAAAGATTGGAGGTGGGACAATGGACAACAATCGAACCTGCTGATTTGAGGCGTTGACGCTCCGATTGAGACAGGTGAATGCAATGTGCAAAGAAAGAATAATCATCGACAAGCCCTGCTGTCTCGTAGACTTCAAGATAATCGCGGCAGTCACTGAACAGCTCCAGTGTTGTTTTTACTTCTGAAGGGTTTTCTGAAAGATGGGTCTGTATGAACGTATCAGGGTATTTTTTGTGAAGCTCCCCTGCCATTTTCAACTGTTCCATATCGGAGGTAATCGCGAATCTGGGTGTGATAGCATAGAGATTTCTTCCCTCATGATGCCATCTGTTTATCAGACACTCACAGTCTTTTCTGGCACTTTCAACAGTGTCACAGATAACAGACGGGGCATTACGGTTCATCAATACTTTCCCAGCGATAAAACGCATGTTGTACTCGGATGCAGCTTCAAATATCGCATCTGCAGAAACAGCACTTTGAGTGGCGTATGTCATGGAAGTAGTCGTGCCGTTTTTGAGCAGTTCCTTTATAAAGAGCCGGGCGATATTTTGAGCATATTCCCTGTCATTGAAGTTTTTTTCAACTGAAAAGGTGTATTCATTAAGCCAGTCGATAAGCTGTCTGCCATAAGAGCCAATTATTTCGGTCTGAGGGTAATGAATGTGGGTATCAATAAACCCGGGCATCACAAGACAATCGGAATGGTCGATAATCCTGTAATCAGAATATTTCGATTTCATCGAATTAAAATCACCGACCTCTTTTATATAACCGTTTTCGATGACTAAACTGCCATCAACTAGAAAACGGTAGCTGTCACCAGGATTACTGCAATCGGAAGGATTTTTTATGAAGTCAAATATCTGACCATGTATGATTGTTTTCATAATGTTTTAATTTTATCCTAAATCGTACGATTCACGCTAAACAAATCGTACAAATTAGGTTAAAGATAAACTATTACTCAGGTGATTTGTAGAATTAATGTGATATGATTAGATATAATGCCCCGTCCCTTTCCCTCTGCCCCCTAATCCCAATGGCCATCGGGGGACTTCCGGAAAGGAATAAGACCCTTATATCTAATCCACCAGTTGCATTAAATGTTCTTAAGGTCTCCCAATGGGAGATTTAGGAGACATTATAAGACCAAAAGAGGGCAAAATATCAATCCTGGAAACCGGAAATTATCAAATCAAGGTCTCAGTAGCCTAAAATGGATGGCAGGAATAGTTTAAACCGTAATTGGAAGGATTGTGGAAACCGGACTTTGATTAGAATGATTATGGTGATTGGGACAATGATGGGAGGAAAAGGTCTGAACTATGATTAGTATGATTATTGTGATTAAGGCAATGATTGGAAGGACGGAAAAGGAGCCCTATTAATAGAATAAAAGCATTCTGAAAAGTGTTCTGAAAAATCAGATTAATCATGCTAATCAAAAGAATCACAGTTCAGACAATCTGAAAAATTCTTGCCCGAAATATTCCCTGCTTATATCCATAACTTCCAGTATATTATTAAAAGTATTCATCCATTAATCGACGCATTAATCTATGAAGGTTTATAATGAATAAACTGATACATAACTGCATCCTATTCATAGTTTTAGTAATAATATCAACACAGGCTTTATTTGCTGTAACTAAGAAGCCATTCGATTTTGTAATAGGTGTAAATGGCAATTTTAAAGATGCCATAGCTGCTGCTGCCGCCTCATCTACTGAGCGTTTTTATCTCTTTTTTCCCGATGGAGAATACAATATAGGAACTCTTACCGGCAATTCCAACCAGATGACCACATTTTCGGTTTCAAATGTCTCATTTATCGGACAGAGCGCAGATAAAACCGTCATTTTTAATAAATCGATTGATGAAGGGATAAGTATCACCTCGACCCTTTATTTTAACAAAGCAAATAACCTTTATCTTCAGGATTTAACTATTCTGAACAAGGCAAACTGGAACCAGCCATCAACCTATTCGCAAACAGGGCGACATGTGGCTGTGATGGAGCAGGGAAACAAGATTATCTATAAAAATGTCAAGTTATTGAGTACCCAGGACACCTACTACACAAAAGGAACCCGAACTTATTGGGAAAGTGGAGAAATTCATGGAACCACCGATTTTATCTGCGGTGGCGGAGATATTTTTTTCAATGAAGTCCTTCTATACATTAACAAAGTAAGCTATATAACCGCACCTGCAACCAGTACAGACTGGGGCTATGTATTTATGAATTGTACTATCGACGGTTCGGTAGACAGTTATCAACTGGGACGTCCCTGGAACAATTCACCCAAATGTGTCTTTATCAACACAACCATGAAAAAATTACCCACCTCCGCGGCCTGGGGCGACCCGATGAATGTTGTACCATCACTTTTCGCCGAATACAACAGCAAAACCGCTTCCGGAGCACTTGTAGATCTTAGCGGCCGTCGTACTACATACACCAAAAACGGAACTACCGTCAGATTAAATCCAGTGTTAAGTGCTTCCGAAGCTGCGAAGTACACTGTAGAAAATGTATTGGGAGGATCTGACAACTG
>JAAYPC010000191.1 GCA_012519985.1 Fibrobacter sp. | reverse complement strand
ATTAGAAAAATCGTATAAATTCATAAATTTTCTGGATTAAAAGAAATTTAACCTGGGTTAAAAATGTGAAAAATGGTTTAATAATAAAAAATCGCCAAAAAAAAGAGTATTTACCCGGTTGAAGGCAAAAAAATTATCGGCAGATTTCTATAGTTTTTTACCAGGCTCCAATTGGATATTTGATTGGCTGAATTTGGAAGAATGAATTTTTGAAGCAACAACGGTAGTAGCTTGCATTATGGTTATGCACTTTATCACCCGAAGAGGTTAAGAATGCGCTGCAAGCATTTTCTTGTGGAATTGCATTTCCCGGTATTCCTCGCTTTCCTCCTCTCCTCTTTCTTTTTTACTTCTCTCCTTTTTATTTTTTACTTCTCTCCTTTTTCTCACTTTCTTTTTTCTCACTTCGATATTCGTTATTCGATATTCGATATTCGATATTCATTCCTGCTTTCAGGGTATTCACTTTGCTTTAGCTCAATTCAGTCCTTCATAAGGGGTAGACAGATGATTCATATTTCGCAAAGATTAGCTTGTTTTTTCGATTTTCTCCATAAACCGGATTACATACTCCGGTTTCTCAGCAATAAGGTCTGCCCCACTGTCCAATAATTCCTCTTTTTCACGGAATCCCCACAAACATCCACAGGCAAACATACCGGCAGATTTTGCGGTTTTCATATCTACTGCGGAATCTCCCAGGTATAAAAAATCGGAAGGAGAAATCCGAAGTGATTGGGCAATACTCAGGGCTGAAGAAGGATCCGGTTTTTTCGGAAATTTCCCTGCGCCTAAGATCTCTTTAAAGACAGAATTTCCAAAATAGTGTTCTATCACTTTTACCGTGAACTCATGAGGTTTATTGGAAAGAACAGACAGTACAAGGCCTTTATCGGACAGGTATTTCAATAGCTGCGGGATTTCACCATAAACTCTGGTTTTGCAGTTCCAATTTCTGGAATACTCATCTTTCATCTGAGACAGGCACAGATCTATGAGTTTCGAATCGGAGAGCCCCTCTGGAAGTGCACGGGTAACCAGTACTCTCATTCCATCCCCAATAAATTGCCGATAATCACTTAGGGGGTGAATCGGGAACCCATGCAAAGACAAAACACGATTCATGGAATCTGCAATATCGCTTAGGCTATCAACCAATGTACCATCCAGATCAAAAATTGCTGCCTTAAATTTCAATTTCGTCACCTATAATAATGGAAGCTCTACAAGCTTAATAAGAGGAAGAATGTACAGGATGTTTTCATGAAATATAGAAGCAAGGAGTTTTTTGTGCCGAATCTTCGTTTAGATATTTTTTTCATATTACTTCTGATTAGATATTGTTTTGATATTTTTCCTGTTTTTTCCGATTTGATATTATTACGTTATTTTCTGCTACCAGAAATCTGAGTGTTTTTATAGCCGCTGTTTTTAAGTGAGCTGATTTCCCGTTCTGAGAGCGGACGTATTTCCCCAGGTTTCATCTCTCCAAGTTTAACCGATCCAAACTGGATACGTCGCAATCTGCCTATCAGAATCCCCAATGCCTCAAACATGCGTCGAATCTGACGATTTTTACCTTCATAGAGATCAAGTTCATACCAGAACTGTTTTCTTTGCTCAGTTACTTCAGAAATCTCCCGTACCTCTCTGGCATGAAGAACCTGGCCCTCCGATTCTATTCCATCAATAAGCTTCTGCCGGTCCTGATTATCCAGAGGACGGTCAATTTTGACTCTGTAAACTTTTTTTATCTGAAACCGGGGATGAGTCAGTGCATGGATCAGATCTCCATCGTTAGTCAGTAGTAAAAGTCCCTCGGAGGCAAAATCCAGTCTTCCGACATAATTAAGATGTTCTATATCAAAACCTTTATTTTTAAGAGCATCGTAGATGGTTTCCCGCCCTTGAGGGTCCATTCTGGTCACCATCACATTTCGCGGTTTATAATAGGCAAAATACTCCAGCAGATGAAAGCGTTTTACTTCTTTACCCCGGTATTCTACCTTGTCTTTGCCTGGAATAATCCTGCTCCCCAGCCCGGTGACTCTGTTGCCATTTACATATATTTTTCCTGACTCGATCAGCTCGTCGGCTTTTCGCCTGGATCCTAATCCACACTGGGCCAGAAACTTATTCAGTCTGACTGGTTCCTGATCACTCATAAATCATCCTTTTTTCACCTTTTTCACACAAAAAATCTCTTCCGGAGTCTCTGCGGTTCTGATATTGAAACCGGTAGCTTTACATATTCTCTGAAGGGAAAAACCATCAAGAGTATATCCGCAAAAATTAAACATCACTGAAGGAATGATAACCTGCCCGTATTTTTTATTTTTTGATTCTTCTTTTATGGTATGCATGATATCTTTTGCAGTCAATAATCCTGCAACAGTCACGGTTTCACCGAAATAATCATTTTTTACGGCTACAATATCCATATCGGTCAAGCCATATTTTTTCTCTGCTTCACTGATTATTTTCTGCAAATATGGAAAAGCAGAAACAGAGGTAAGCAGAAGAGTCTTTTTGCGCAAAGTGATCAGTGATTTTCCTGAGTTGAGCTTACTTTTGCAGGTTTTCCACTGCTCCAGAAGCGTCCGTACAAGACCTACACCATTCTCGATCTGGGGATAATCTTCATAGTATTTGGCGGTTGGGATTTTCAGGCCTGCTTTTATGAAAAATTCATCTGCCAGAAACAGTTTCCTGAATCCATCTTTTTGCAGATGGCTACTGCTGATCTGTTCAACTTTATTACAGATCCATTCGGCACACTGAGAATCCACTTGTTCAAGAGGAAACTTGCGATATTTGGTCAATCCGACCGGAACTACTGCTATAGACAATAAAGATTCTTCAAAAGAAAAAAGATCCTCCAGGGTTCGAAGCAACACATCACCATCATTATACCCTTTACATACCACTATCTGGGTGTGAAATACGATACCATTATCCTTAAGAAAGTTAAGCTGATCCATCACAGGTGGTGCCTTGCTGTTTCTGAGCATTTTATTGCGGACATCGGTTTCTGTGGCGTGAACCGAAATGAATAATGGTGAGATTCCCAGCCTTGCAACTTTCTCCAGATCTTTCTGAGTAGCACTGCTCAGAGTGACATAGTTTCCGTTTAAAAAAGAGTATTTAAAATCTTCATCTTTTATATAAAGCCCTGATCTCAAACCAGGAGGCATCTGATCTATAAAACAGAAGATACACCGGTTTTTACAGATGTTTATAGGACGTTCCTGAATATCGACATCCAGAAAACTGCCCTCTTCCCTAACGACTTTTATTTTAGAATTAGCAGCTCCCCTGCGAACCGCAATTTCTAAAAAATAATCGGCTGCAAAGAACCTGAAATCCAGCTCATCTGATACCTCTTCGCCATTGATTGAAGTAACCACATCTCCTGAGCGCAATCCGGCCTTATAAAAGCATGATTCTTTGGGAACATGCCTTACTTTTACTCCATTAATCATAGAAAATCCTGCAACGTTTAACCGGAAACCGGAAAAAAACTGTATTCTCGAGTCTTTCAATATTATCTGGAAAATAAGATCGAGATTTCATAAAAGTAACGGATGTAGTATAGTTTTAGTCATTGATATTTCCAAGTTTTTATGCATATAATTGAGATGAAACTGTCCATTACTACCTTTAATAGAAGCACATTCGATACTCCGACAGGGTTGCAATGGGCAGATCTTTCAACCCTCTAGGCCCAGTCTTCCCAGGGGTTGAAAACCATCTGAATCAGAAAAAAAAGGGGGACAATCTGTGAAACCTGCCTATAAAAACATTTGGCTGACAGGTCTATTATTGCTTTCGGGTTTTTTTTGTACGATTCGCGATGACAATGGTCAACCTGGAATCTCAGGTCCCGATAAAATAGAAGATACTACGGAGAATCTGGCACTCTCTGTCAGTGCAGAAAGCACTTATGTCCGATTAAATGACACGATAACCATACTGGCCAGAGTTTATTCGGACAGTACAGAAAACGGTTCTGTAATACCGCTTAAAAACGTACGGCTTCAGGCCAGTGCCAATTACGGCAAATTTGCAGAGGAGATACTCTATTCGGATGAGAACGGACGGGCAAAATTTCTTTTCACCGACACTGTTTCCAGAAAAGTTGAGATTACGGTTAGAGCAGGCAATGCGTCAAGGACACTGCGCCTTGAGGTTACCAATACACCCGATAAAGTTCAAAAACTCATTGAAGCCATACCGCAAAGATCGGTGATTTCTGCGGGAGGCTTTGATTCCACGACGATTCTGGTTCAGGTAATGAATCATAATCACAATCCCATAGTAGGTGAACTGGTGCAGTTTACTACTACTTCCGGAATGATCGTTGGTGATGGCTCCAACCCGGAAAATTCCGGACAAAGCAGAACTGACCAGTTTGGAACAGCCAGAGCTACACTCAAAAGCTCCAGCTTTAATGATATTGCCTATGTAACCGCATATCTACTTTCAGATCAGACGCTTAGTTGTGAAACAGAAGTAGAGTTCGGGGGTATTTCTCTTTCGCTTCATGCAGATCAGAATAATCTGGTAATCGGTGATACTGCAATTATCACTGCCAGACTTACTGATGCAGGAGAAAATGCCATTGAGAAAGCCTCGGTTTTTTTCACTCTTCAAGCTCAGGCTAAATCCAATCTGCAGATCCTTAGCGCCGATTCTGTTACCAGAGAAAACGGTATAGCCATGGCCAGAATAAAGGCGCTCAGGAATGGTATCGATTTTATAGAGGTAAAGGCAGCCGGCACCGAAGCGCTGCTTCAACTTAATGTGTCATCTCTCAAGCTAAAAGTTGATTTGGATAAGAGTTCTTTGCAGACTCAGGAATCGGACACTGCGATTTTGACAGCTATCTTTACCAACGGATCCGGTGCAGCTCTTGCTAATCGCACAATAACCCTGAATAAATATTTTAAAACAGAGAATAATGGAGACACATCGGTTTCTGTGTCTGGTACTACAAATGCTTCAGGCAAGTGCAGTTTTATCCTGCGATCTCTTCCCTATGAAGGGAAAATGCGTCTGGAGATTATCGGGTTTGATAAAACTGAAGGCTATGCATCTGCAGATACCAGTATCTTATTTTTCACCACCCGAATCATGACTATAAGGGCTTCGGGATCAATCCCGGCCGATGGCTCAAGCAAATGTCCGGTAGTCGTAACAATCAAGAATAAAAACGGTAACCCGTTAGTGGGAGATAAAATCAGTTTTACCACAACTGCAGGAATGATTACTGCAGTTGCAGAAACCGATGATGATGGTAAAGCGGTTGCATACCTGACCAGTGACAGAAGAAATATCATTGCAAAGGTAACTGCTACATTACAGAGCGATCCGGGCAAAAAACAAACCACAGAGGTGGCTTTCAATGGAATCAAGCTCTTAGCTTCTATCAATCCTCCAAACATCAGCAGTGACGGCAAAGACACGGCTTCAGTACTTGTGCTTCTTAATGATGCCGCCGGGAGCAGTATTTCAGGGGAAAGGATCAGCTTTTCAAAACAGATTCAGGAAACGATTATTCTCGGTGCAGATACAGTCACCAACAATATCGGTGAAGCAAAATGCAGAATAGTCGGTAAAGGAAAAGGACAGGATACTATACGAATCTTTGCAGCAGGAGCATCAGCAGAAGTTCTTCTGAACTACTCATCGAATGTTCTTATCATAGATACAGTACCAGGTCAAAGATGCATAGCTGACAGTACCGATTCCACCCAGATCATTGTGACCTATCTTAAAGGTGATAAAATAACCCCAATTCCCAATGCACAGGTGGATATAAGCATGACAGTGGGTCATTTGGGTTCTGTATTTGCAAAGACGTTGACCACAGCAGCCAATGGGAAGTTAAATTTTTTCATTCGCAATCCTCACTTTGCCACTACCTCTGTCATTTCAGCACTGGCAAGAACTGCTTCTGAACAAACAAGCGCTACATTCAAACTCTATTTTCGGGCAAACAATGTAGCCAGAATAGATCTTTCCGGGACACCCGAAGTGATCTCAATCAATGGTTCCAGAGCCATGATAACCGCTGTAGCCTATGATGCACTTGGAAACAGGGTAAAAGATGCCAGAATCTCTTTTAATATTGTCAATGGTCCCAGCGGCGGAGAGTATCTCGATCCACCAGTGGCAATCACCGGTGATGATGGCAGTGCGACCAGTTGGTTTGTTTCCGGCAAGACTCCCAGTAACCACCGTCAGGTCTGGATTACTGCCGGAGACTTTAATGCTGTCAAATCCGACACTGTAAAATTTACAATTGTAGGTCCGCCTCACTACATTACTGTCCGCACCAATATTCTCAAGGGTAAAAATCCCAATGATGGAACATTTGCTCTGCCCTGTGCAGCAATCGTTACCGATATAAATGGTAACCCGGTTGCCGATGGAACGGAAGTAACCTTCAGTCTCAAAGTCTCTGGTTTTGTAACCAGACGATACTTTGCAGAATGGAGAAAAGATGCCGGAAATGCATTTTGCTATTCATCAATCGATAGCATTTCTGTAATACTGCCTTTTGAAGATTTCAATGACAATTACCGTCTGGATCCAGGTGAAGATCGCAACGGTGATGGAATCCTTAACAGAGGCGAAGACATAAATGGTGATGGGAAATTTATTCTGGGGCCTCGTTTTATAGATATTAATGGTGATGGAATTCGTCAGTACGATCCTTTGCACCCGGTTGAAGAGTTGTCGCCTTGTACAAGCACTGATGGAACCTGGTACGCAGATTTAAATAAAAACGACCGATGGGAACCAATCGAACCATTGGATGATCCCACATACCTGGATGCCTATTACCGATTGATTGCCAGCGGAGCTTTCCGCCGCTATCCACTGATCACTTCGGCACAGGATTCAATCGATTTTGCCACCATTTTCGCCCTTGATTCTATCTATGAAAGCCATCCTGGTTTCATCAACAAATATATGCCATTCGATGTGGATGCCAACCGAAACGGTATTGCTGATCCAATAACAGCAGTAAGCATCAAGCGCACGGTTACCACCAAGGATGGAAAGGCATTGAATGAGATTATTTATGGTCAATCTGATGCTAATCGTATAGAGGTTACTCTCTGGGCAGAATCTCAGGGTATTGTCACTACAGCACCAGATATTCTGGTTTTACCAATTGTAAGCGATGAATAGACATACGGAGTAAACATTGAAAAAAATAGTTTCATTAATTTGCTTTCTTTTATCCAATGTGGTTCTGGCTTCCAATCTTGCTAACCCGGCAGTTACCATTCCGGAGGCCAGAATCGCGATAGGTGCATCATATCACCTGGGTGGCTACACACTAACCAACAAAGCGATTCCATCACTTTGGAATCGTATTCATAGTCGACTTGAGTACTCGCCTTTAAAATTCTTAAGTCTGGGTGTGGAATTTGGCGGTACTCAAATAGACGTTGATCAGTTTATCATTAATTCTGACACAGTTCCGTCTTTTCAGGGAAAGTTCGGTTTTTCAGGCGGAGCCTTGTTAAAATTGAGTACACCAGCATTTCTTAATGATTACATTAAATTCACCAGTATTACCAAAGCATCCTTTTTTTCATCGAAAAATCAGCACAATGCCTTGTATAAAGGGATAGATGGTGTTGGAATAGTAGGAATACAATTTCATATCCCACGATTCGGTTATATAACAACAGGACCATTAATATATGTGATCGATGGGACCAACAGAAGTTACACTGGAGAGAAGAACTATTATTCCAATCTTAACAATATCAGAGGATGGATAGCTATTGATTTTTTCCCAAGAATCAAAGAGATTACCAGCAATAAACCATTTATTTCATTAGAATTTTCTATGTCACCAGAAATAGATTACTCACGAAGAGTACCGGTACAGGAATTTAGTTTGTCAATTTGTATTGGTTCTGTAACCCGAAGAATTTACGGCATAGAAAATGATATTGAGTGGGAACCTTGAAGCAGTAGAAGAGTGTGTCGGTTAAATCGTTTAAAAAGAATCTTACATAAACAGATCTTTTATTTTTGTCCACGTAGTTTTCTTCTTAGAAACAAAAACCGTTTTACCTAAGTTCTTCTGATTGTCCTTGGCAGAACTTACCACTTCGGTTTTTTGCTCTTCTGTTATGATTTGTTGTTTTGTGGTATCAGAGTTATGTGCAAAGGAAGCTGTACAAAACACGCAGACAAAACAAAGCAGCTTCAATTTATTCATTATTATAAACTCCTAATTAACAGAAAAACTGAATTTTACTATAATATAGGGGAATTTAAACAAAAAATCAACTTTTTTTTAATCTTTATTGGTTAATTTTAAGATTTATTCTCCGCTTATCCAAGGTGTTCGAGTACTTTATCTCTGATTTCACTAAAATTGATAGGTTTGTGAACTACGTCGTGGATACCATCCAGCTTGAGTAAACTATGCTCCAAATCACCTCTCCAACTGGTGACCAGAAAGAATTTGGTATCTGATGCTTGCTGTTTAACCCATCTGGCAATGCTGCGTCCTCCCATATTACGAACACAGAGCGCGGCAAAAACAGCATTGTAACTATTGATTTTTAAAATATCCAATCCTTTTTCAGCCGTTTCCGCAACCGTGACATTACAGCCCAAACGTGAAAGAGATTTCCGCAACACTTCACGTAAATCTGCATCGTCATCAATTATAAGGACATGAAACATAGCTGACATAACCTAAATGAAAAATGCTATTTCTATGCCAATTTTTATAGGCATTAAAGGCTAAAAACAACAACAGCCCACCAAACTGAACCATATTAAAGTCTAAAATAAGTATATTTTGCCGAATTGTGAATATTATACCTACAGCTCGTGAATCATCAGTGGCTTGTTATTTTTGCTCTGATTTCTATCGATATATTGAATAATCACGCATTCTGTTCGTTTCCCCGGGTCAATATTTATAATCAGACGATCAATAAGCTTTCTGACCAAAAGCAGTCCTCGTCCATGCTCCTCATTTACCTTCTCTGCCCTATTGTTGTCCAACCATTTCAGTGCATCATTTTTAGTCAGATTGCCTTTAGGATCCTCAACCGAAAAGCCAATTTTTTCATGATCGAAGCCCCAGGTCAGCTTGATGGCATTAGCAACCTGATAATTATAGCATTCAGGCCAGCACTCACGCGGAAGATCAGATAACTTTAAAACTGCATGAAAAAAAGCATTGGATACCAGCTCATCTATGGCCATTTCCAGATAGAATTTATTATTTAACGGCAATGATTTTACGATTTCGGAACAGACATTTTTAGCTTGAGCATAACTGCTGATTATTTCACTATTCAGTGTGGCTTGTGAAAGAAAGCGATGAAGGCCAAATTTTTCTCCAGTCAGAATTGAATTAACATAAGAACGGATTTCATTGAGCCGAAACTCCGGTCCCTTTGAAAGAATGTTGCCGATATTGTATTTCCTGATCAAAGAGATATACTTATCAATATCGTAACTGGTCATCAAAATATGCTTAATGGTGGGATACTTACTATCCAGAATGGAGAATAGCTCAAAACCATCCATGACTGGCATCTGAATATCAGAAATCACCAGATCAGGTAGTGTTTGCTCAATCATTTCCAGAGCCTCTTTACCATTAGAAGCGGTTCTGGTTAAATAGTTGTGGGAAATAAAAAATTCAGACAATATTTGCCTGACTCCCACTTCATCATCAACTATTAAAATATCAAACCGCCCCGGATGGTTCACTCTTATTATGTCCTGTCTGGAGAAATTTTTATTATTGAAAAGAGTAATATAAATATTAAATGCCTGATGCTCAAACATCCTGTTAATCTCGAAAAACTATTACAAATGATGGTATAATAAAGGAACTGCTCATCTGGATTCTATCAGGGTTGTAAGTTATTTTAGTGTATAATTTAACAGACAGATGTGGGCTTTAAATGAGCGTATTAGTAATAGTGGTATTTTGCCTTACCGGAGCAGCAGTTATTCTAAGTGTGGTAAACTGGATCCTCCTGCTCTCTCTCTCTTCAAAAACCAGTGAACTTGAACAGGAAATCGACAAAAAAGCTCAGGAATTTGATAGATTTAAAAAAGAGAAATCCTCCTCAAAGCCAACAGTACAGGTGATCGATACTCCTGCTGTAGATGCAATTGATCCAGTTACTCCGGACGAACCCATTCAAGTAATGAGAAATGTGGGCGGCTCGTTTGAAAGAGCCGAAAATTCTGTTCCCTGGTCATCAGAATACAATCCATCACCAAACGAAACGTATGCTGCTTCATCAGAAGTTGCTGGATTTCAGGTATATACGAATGAAATCAGCCAGACTGAATCGACTCCTTTTTACTCACCCAGCCAGCCAGAGATTGAAAACGAAGTGATGGCAACAATAAGCGAACAACCAGAACCAGAAAATCAGTTGCCATTTGCTACATTTCAACTTTACTCTGAAAGTGCCAAAGATGCAGACTTCAATAATCTCTGGAAAAATATTCACAGCTTGCTGCAATCTAATATTCAAACAGAAATTGGAATCGATTTCTCCGGAATCAATTTCCTTTATGATCAAGAGCTGGATTATCTTTTAAAAATAAAGAAAATCATAACTTCTACAGGCTCAAAGGTCCATTTTTTTAATTGTGACAATGAACTGACTTCTCTTATGAACAAGTATCCTGAACTGTCATTCCATATAAAGAAGAATTTATGAGAGTATTAGGTATAGAATCCTCCTGCGATGAAACCTCTATTGCGATTATAGAAGATGGCAAGATACTGGCAAACACTATCTATTCCCAACTGGAACACAGCCAATATGGTGGTGTAGTTCCCGAGATTGCATCACGTGCACATCTGGAAAAAATTGATCGTCTTGCCAGTACAGTTTTCCAGGAAAGCGGCTTAAGTCCACAACAGATGGATCTTATTGCGGTTACCGACAGCCCCGGGCTCGCAGGAGCACTCCTGGTGGGAATTAGTTTTGCATTAGGTCTTCATACCAGATATAGAATACCTATAACAGGTATTAACCACCTTGAAGGACACATTTTTTCTGTGCTTCTGGAAAATCCCGGTTTGCAATTCCCCTTTCTTGCGCTGGTCGTTTCTGGAGGGCATACTGCCATTTATAGAGTAGATGAAATCGGAGTTTATCAATGCATGGGTCAGACTGTCGATGATGCGGCGGGTGAAGCATTTGATAAAGTAGGCAAAATGCTGGGGTTTTGTTATCCAGCCGGAAAATCCATCGAGAAAGAAGCTTCCTTGTATACAGGAACAAATAACTCTATAAATTTCCCAATCGCCCGCATCTGGGCAAATCCTCTTGATTTCAGTTTTTCAGGACTCAAGACCGCGGTTAAATATTTCCTTAGTTCAAAGGATTCAGATTTTATAAAAAATAACCGTCCTGCAATATGTGAATCATTTCAAAATACGGTTATTCAATCGCTTCGAAGCAGGCTTGTGGCTGCATCCCAAAAAAGCGGCATTAGAAGAATCGCCCTGGTAGGTGGAGTGGCCTGTAACAGCCGATTAAGAGAGGAACTAAAGAAATGTTTCTGCAATGAAATCTATTTTCCCAGCACTCTTCTGTGCACAGACAATGCAGCCATGATCGCTCTGGCTGCTCAGAAACGGGCAGAAAAAGGGATTACCAGATTTCCACAGATGAACCCATCTGCAAGCTTATAGGAGGAATTAAAATGCCATTTTTTGTATTCGTCTGTTTAGCTGTAATTGCTTGTTCTTTTCTGATAATGCTGGCAGTTCAAATAATCAGGATGGAAAAAGCGCTCATTGAAATCAGCGAAATTACCGAGTCCATGGTTAAAAAATTCTATGGAAATACCTGATTACTTTACTTTTTCCGGGTCTTACTGCAATTCTCCAAACATGGCGTCCACATAAGTTTTTGCATCGAAATCCTGGAGATCTTCCATCTGCTCTCCAACCCCGATCTTTTTTATGGGGATATTGAAAGTTTTTGTAAGCGCGATTGCCACTCCCCCTTTGGCTGTACCATCCAGTTTTGTAATAATCAACCCAGTAAGGCCTACAGCTTCATTAAAAACCCTGGCCTGTTTAATGGCATTCTGGCCGGTAGTAGCATCAACCACCAGAAGTATTTCATTGGGTGCGTGAGGAGTGTTTCTTTTTATGACCCTTAGGATTTTTTGAAGCTCATTCATTAGGTTGACCTTAGTGTGAAGTCTTCCGGCAGTGTCCAGGATAAGGACATCGATATCTCTGGCTTTAGCCGCCTCTATTGCATCGAATGCAACCGAAGCCGCATCTGCACCCTCCTGCTGCGCAACAAATTCTGAATCGGTACGTTTAGCCCAGATCCGAAGCTGTTCTATGGCTCCTGCTCTGAATGTGTCTGCAGCACCCAACATAACCGATTTTCCTTTGAGCCTAAGCTCATTCGCCAGTTTACCTATTGTGGTGGTTTTACCTACCCCATTTACACCCACCACCAGTATAACCCATGGCTTTGGCGGGAATTCTTCTGGCAGCTTCAGCACCTTTAAATCCTCAGACAACAACTCCTTAAGAACCGAATACGCCTGGGAATTGCTTTCCACCCGTCTTTGTTTCAACTCTTTTTTGAGACGGTCCACATATTCCTCTGTATACTCTATCCCTATGTCTGCAGCAATCAGTGCATCCTCCAATGAATCAAAGAACTGTTCATCAAATTCTCCATCACCAGAAAGAATTGATGTTATCTGCGACCGTGTTTTAGATAAACCCTCTTTCAGCCGGACAAACAGATTCATTTAAAGATGATCTCCTTAATAAAAAAATATAATAATCGTTAATCAGCTTTGTTGGTTAGCCAGTAAATATATGTAAGTACAGTAAAGAGTTGCAAATGGTTCGAGGGAGGGTTATTGTCAAAAGAAGTTTCTCCTAAGATATCCAGTCTTTTCAATTGGTATGTATTGTATGTATTTATGAATTAATAAACGTACCTATGAAGATTTCTCCTCGAAGACGCGTCGAAATGACTTGGATACTCGAAGACTGGTTCAAAATGCCATCTCGAAGATTCATCGAAAAGTCACTATGAAGACTCGTTCAAAATGCCTCTTCTAAGAATTATCGAAACAACTCCGCGAGGACTCGCAGAAATGGCACTTGAAGGACTACCTAGAAATGATGTAAAGCATTGTGATTTGGGATTACATATCAGATCAGATTTCATTCACAATATCCATGAATGCTTCGATCGATTTCTGATCTTCAATCACTGACTGGGCTATGACCCTGAGCCTTTCCAGAGGAAGCCCAATAAGGTTTAAAACATCCTCTTGAATCATTGGGGTAACTTCTTCAGAGAAAATCTTAAACCCCAGAACATGAGACATTATATCAGCAACATGTATGATTGATATTCGCAGAGCCAGCTTTTTATCGGACAGGGGTTCGTGATGCATCTGGATACATTGTTTCAGTTCATTGGGAAAACCCCAGTGCTCAGCATAGTAGCCACCCAAGGAGCTATGTGCTTCTTCCTCATTTTCTATCATGAAAAATGGAACTTCCTTAAGAATGCTCTGTTTATAAAGTTGAACAAAACTCTCAGAGTCCATAGTCGCAGCTATCAGTTTGCCTATATCGTGAAGAATAGCTGCGGAAAAAAGTTCATTTTCATCAATGGCACAATCGAATCTGCGTAAAGATTTAGCTATCGCTTCTGCTATCAAAGCAGTACATACCGAATGTCGCCAATAGGAGATTACCGGAAAAGGTGCACAGACATTTTTTTTAACTGAACTGAGGATTGATACAAGAATAAGTGATTGAATTCTTCTGGTACCCAGTAAGGTTACCGCATTTTGTATTGAAGACACAGTGTGAGGAATACCAATATAGGCGGAATTAGCCAGGCGAAGGACTTTTCCAGTAATTGCCGGATCCATTTGCAACACTCTGGTAATATCCAGAACAGATGAATTTGAATCCTCAACAACCGCAAAGATTCGCCTGAGAACTGCAGTTAATGAGGGTAATGCAGATACAGCTCTGGAAAAAGCCTTCTGCTCCACGCTTCCAGATCCTTTGGATTAATTGATTATAGTAAAAAACTCGATTGATTTCTCCACATTCTCAGCAAGGGATTCGCTGATTTTCTTGTAGTCATCGTCCCTTAACTGCAAAACAGTTCTGGTATTTTTCCATTCATCGTTAAAATATTCATTTTCCCAAAGGCCACATCCTAATCTGTGAGCCATAACATCAGCCAGATGAATCGTGGTGACCAGATCATTTAGCTTATCGGCATCCTGAGGCCTATGATGATACACCAGAGAGTACTCAAGATCCAAAGGCAAAGCCCACTTATCGGCTATTATTCTTCCGATTTCTGCATGATCTATGCCGAGAATCAATTTTTCAGCTTCCAGAAGTGATATTTTGTTTGCTGAAGCATACTGGCAGGCTTCACGGTATCCATCATTAACATACTCATTAAAAATCAGTTTACCGATATCATGAAGAATCCCTGCGCAGAAAGCACTTTCAGGATCCATCATTCGAACATTCATAAAATGGCGTACAATAGTTTTAGCGGCAATAGCACAGGTGATGGAATGTTTCCAGAAACAGTCCTTATCGATAACGGAGGAGTGCACAGATGAGAACATTTTAATCACTGCAGCACTCAAGGCCAACGATCTGATAGTGTTAAAGCCCAGAATCACTACTGCACTGGCAACCGATGAGATACTTCGGGGTATACCATAAAAAGCACTGTTGGCCAGACGAATCATTTTGCTGGTCAGAGCCGGATCCCTCTCAATAAGTTTAGCAGCATCGTCTGCAGACGAATCAGGTGAGTTTACCACCTGAATTAACCGGGAGACAATAGCCGGCAGAGATGGAAGATTGTCGATGTTTTCGATAACCTGATTATATCGTTCCCTGCTGACTGCCGATGTTTTTTTAGAATTCATTAAGTCTTCTCCCAAACAGGTTGAGCCAAATGGAAACGTCCGTTTACAGCTTCATGTACTTTTACATCCATCCAGGAATTACAGCTCCTTCTTAGCCCGGGAATCTCCACATGTATATAATTAGAAGTAAGTCCCCGAACAGGACTCTCTGATTCTACAATAATTTTCTTGGAAACAGTAAGGTTTTTATTGATAAAGTCGTCTCTGCTCTGATTTATCAGCATCCGAAGCCGATTGCTGCGGTTAGTTTTAACGGAATCTGATATCTGTTCTGGCAAAGAGATCGCAGAAGTGCCCGGACGAGCAGAAAAACGGAAAATATGAGCATAGGAAAAGCCAACCATTGAAACCCGTTCCATAGTCAATTCGAAATCTTTGTCGGTTTCTCCTGGAAAACCCACAATAAAATCTGCTCCCAGCCCTGCCGAAGGAAATGACCTTCGAAAAGCAGAAAGCCTGCTCACCAACCGCTCGACATCGCTGTATGGACGATCCATTGCCCTGAGTACATTTTCGGAAAAAGATTGGACACTTATATGCAGATGATCACAAATTTTGCTGTTATTCCCAACAAGTTGTAAAATCTCATCAGAAAGATCCCTGGGATCAAGCGAACTCAGTCTTACCCTGAAATCCCCATCAAACGAAACAATCTCTTTAAGTAATTCCAATAAAGATGCACTCTGCTCTTTTGCAAATTGTCCGATATGAGTCCCGGTTAATACAATCTCTTTAAATCCCGCCTTCAACGCAGAATCGAATGCAGAAAGCACATTAGAGAACTCTGCCGAACGAGATGGGCCGCGAACCGATGGCACAATGCAATAACTGCAGCGGTAATTGCAGCCCTCCTGAATCTTTAAAGGAAACCTGGTTCGAAAACCTGCATGATCTTTAACAGAAGGGATTTCGTTTGTCTTTATTGAAAGATTAGGGATCTCCCGGGAAAACGGATGCTGAAATACTCCACCATTTTTTTCGAGTATGGAAGGGATTTGGTCTTTTTCAGTGTTGCCCACTACCCAGAAAACCGAGTCCAGGTCTTTAAGCTCTGATGGTTTCTGTTGTGCCAGACAACCGGTTAGCAGTATCTTAGCTGAAGGGTTTTGCCCAGCAACAGCCTTTATAAGCCTTTTTGTCTTGGATTCGGTAGATGAAGTCACTGTGCATGTATTAATAATAATGACCTGAGCATCCTCAATATCATCAACGATTTCAACGCCTTGCTGCAGAAGCCTGAACCGCAGTGAGTTCATCTCTTCCTGATTGGTTCTGCAGCCAAAAGATTTGATAGCAACTTTTGTGAAGAGCATAACAGTTTTTCAAACCAGTTCCATTCCCCATGCTTCCAATGCCTCTTTCTGAGTCTTAAAAACAGGTATTATCGCATTGATACAAAGGGTATTGAGAAGATCTTTGATTAATAATTTTGCTCCACAGATATGCAAAGAACCACCGGTTTTCTTAAGGAGATTATTCATATTGATTGCGGTGCCTACACTGAGGCTGTCAAAAAAAACAAGTTCCTCCATATTCAGAAGTATTAATTTGCAATTAATTAAAGAAAGAAGAAGTTGCTGTTTCAAATATCTGGAACCATTGGGGTGATTCATTACGCCTTTCATGCGAAAGATACCGGTATTTCCGTTTATCTGCTTATCAATCACCAACTGGGCATCCTTATAATTTTCGAAAAGATCGGCAGTTGCCTCTTTCAGCTCACCTTCATTTTCGATGGAGAAGTAATGGTCAAGATCGGTGTCTGTAAATATCTGATAAAGCTTTGAGTTAAGATTCTTAAGTGATAGCTGCGCGTTTTTCTGATGAAATTTCTGAGCTATTGAAAATAGTGCACCAATACCATAGCTGTCGATAGACTCGCAGGAGAGAAAATCCAGAACGCAAATCCTTGGCATTGTATCTGAAAGTGTATCATTGATAGTGGCAATGAATTCTTTTACCCAGGAACCAGTCAAGGGTTGATGAATATTTATAACCACAGATTCAGAACGGTCCGGTCCTGGCATCGGCTCTCCTAACGTAAAAACCTTCTGGACAGCTCATCTATCGATATTCTGACAACAGTCGGTCTGCCATGAGGACAGATGTATGGATTTTTGGCAGAGAAAAGGCTATTCAACAGAGCATTCATCTCTTCCTGGGATAATTTCTGGCCTGCTTTTATGGCTGCACCGCAGGCAAAGGCAGCAGCGAAACGTTTTTCCGGTTGAGAGAATGAATCCGGATTCTTTCCATCCATCAGATATTTTATAATATCTCTTATGGTTTCTTCAACACTTCCATTTTTTAAAAATGCCGGAATAGCAGAAATTGAGAGTGCACGAGCTCCGAAATCGCTAATTTCAAAACCAAAAGCGTTAAAATAGCTCTGCCCCGATTGAATGATCATTCGCTCGGTAGTGGATAGCTCCATTACTACCGGAAAAAGCAGTTGTTGCGATGCTGACCGGCCTCTGACAATATCCTCCAGAGCCTGCTCATATAGCACCCGCTCATGGGCAGCATGCTGATCAATTAAAAGAATTCCATTTTTAATGGGGGCAAGAATGAACATGTTATGGATCTGATAACAGGAGATCAGGTCCCATTGTACATCTTTGGTTAATTGCATGTTGCTTTCTTTAGTCTGATCGTACTCGCTTTCTGCTTGTTTTACACTCCCGGGAAAAGAAAGAACTGTTTGTTGGTTTGAATTTTCGGAAAAGGAAAAAGGCGGTTGATTCTGAATTGGTTCCTGTTTCTCTCTGACCATAAAAGGTAAAGAAACATTAGAGTTAAGATTTTGATTTATCTGGGTAGAATCAGTTTTCTGATCAAGTGGAGCAGAAATCGTTTGAGTCTTATTCAGATTCAGGGTTATTCCCTGTTTAACCGCGGAGTAAATCAGTCCGAAAAGATCCCGTTCGTTGTCGAATTTCACCTGCTGTTTTGTAGGATGGACATTAACATCGATCTTAGAGGGATCGACATTGAGAAAGCAGAAAAATGAGGGACGTATTCCAAAGCCTATGAATTGAGAAAAAGCTTCTCTGATTGCAAAGGTAACAGAGTCGTTATCGATTCTTCTCAAATTCACATACAAGCTTTGGAATCTGGGACGTTCATTGGTTCTTTGAGGGGTGGAAACATAAATCTGTGTTTCCATATCGGGCTTAACCGCATTACAACAGATAAGTTTTTTGGCAAATTCAGCTCCTGCAATTTCAGCTATTCTTTCGAAAGGATTATCACAGAATGGAGTATCCAGTATTTTTTTACCATCGATAGATAAAGTAAAATGGATAGAGGGAAAAGGAAGCACAAGCTGCTCCATCATTTTTACAATTGCCAACTGTTCGCCTCTGCGGCTTTTCATGAATTTTTTTCTTGCAGGTACATTAAAGAACAGGTCTTTAATGGAGATGGTGGTTCCTCGGGCGTGAGCCAGTGGATGAATCTTTGAGGTCTCCCCACCATTGCAATTAAGTTCATATCCCAGTCCTGAACCATCGATACAACTGCAGACACTCATGCGGCTGACAGCACCGATACTTGCTAAGGCCTCTCCTCTGAATCCCATTGAAGCTATGGTAAAAATATCTTCTATGTGCTTGATTTTACTTGTGGCATGGGGTAGAACACATCTTTGCAGGTCCGAAGGATTCATACCGCATCCGTTATCAATCACTTTTATTAAAGAAAAACCGGCATCCTCAATGAAAACATCTATTCTGGTGGCATCTGCATCGATACTGTTTTCAACCAGTTCCTTTATCACGGAAGCAGGACGTTCGACTACCTCTCCAGCGGCGATTTTTTCCACAACAGAGGGTGAAAGTACTTCGATTGTGTTTTTATATTGCATGGTACTTAGAGGTCAAAAAAAGGGAAGAATGGTGCGGAAGGGGGGACTCGAACCCCCACAGGCGTACGCCCACTAGAACCTGAATCTAGCGCGTCTACCAGTTCCACCACTTCCGCCAAGAGTGAATGGCAAAGCTTGAAAATAGTATTTTGCCTTCTCATGGGAAAGTGGAAAAACATTTTCTTTAATCCTTTCCTTTAATGCCGATTACCGAGGATGGATCTGCTGTTCATGCTGAATAATTTCTTTAAACAGGTTACTGTTATTATAGACAAATTCCTCAAATGAGATTGGTTTCCGGTTACAGAGCAACTCGACAGTGGAAGTCACCATTTCATTTTTGCCCTCTCGCTGCATCGAGTAGAGTTCAAGCATTCCTTTTGCCATCCAGGCCGGTATACCCAGACTTTCCATTATATGACAGGCGGTTTCCTCCTGGATAGGAATATATCCGATATGGCTTCCCACTGCGGAAGAGATTATATGAGTAACATCATCTACGGTTAAAGCCTGTGGGCCGGTAAGCTCATAAACGGCTCCATAATGTTCTTTTCCTGCGATTATCAGTTCTGCTGCAACTGCGGCCACATCGGTTACGTCGATATAGCTAACCTGGGCATGATTAAGGGGCAGGTAAATAAAGCCGCCTGAAGGTTGAGCGTAACGCAGGAAATTCTGCATATAAATATTGGGTCTGATTATTGTATAAGCTACCCCACAGTTTTCCAGATATTTTTCTATTCTTCGGTGCCAACGGGTGAACTGGGTTCCTGGTTCCTGCTCTGCTCCCAGAATTGAGAGGTCAACGATGTGTTCTACTCCGAATAGAAGTGCCCGGTCGATCATTCTTTTAGCATACTCCACCTGTTCTCGGGCAAAGGGAGTAACCAGAAACAGAGTGCTGACCTCCTGGAATGCTCTATCAATAGTGGAAAAATCACCGAATTCCAATCGTATTTGTTCTGAAGAATAGGTTTTAAGCTGAGAGGTTAATGTACCGCTATGAAAAGCCGCTCTTACCTCTTTTTTATTACGTCTATATAGCTCTTTAACCAAAGCGCTTCCTACAAATCCGGTAGCACCGGTTACTAAGATTTTCTCTGCCATGACTTCCCCCTTATAAAAGAATCTTCCCTCTTTAAAAGAATACGCCTGAAAAGAGGGGCATATTTGAAAAAGAGGGTGAAGACCTCTGTGGAAAGCTCAGACCTGATGTGCTACAATGGAACGGACAGTCTGAGCGTAATCTCTGGCAAAATCAACAAATGAAATAGGTTCAATCTTAGCGATCTGCTCAATAGTAGAGGTAACGATAGCACCTGCGCCTGAGAAAAGATATTGTATGTAATCTAAAAGATAGTCTAACCGCCATTCCTCAATCTTTCCCTTTAAAGCGATGGTGGCATTTTCCTTTGAACTTTCCACATATCCTATGCGCAATCCACTAACTCTGGAGAGAATATCGGCGACCTGATACATGGAATAGGTCTGAGGACCAGTGAGGTTATAGATTTTGCCCAGATGGTTAGCACCTGGCATAAAAAGGTCTGCAGCCACTGCAGCTATATCCCTTGCATCCACAAAACTTACCTTTCCACCATCTGCCGGTAAATAGATAATTGCCGAATCGGGTTGCAGATATTGAAAAAGATGCTGCATAAGACAGTTGGAACGAAGGATTGTATAGGGTATGGAAGAATCTCTTATCTGACACTCTGCCTGATTAAACCACTGAGCCAGCTTTGGAGCCTTGGGATCATCGCTTCCGGTGATAGAGAGAAAACCTATGTGTTTGAGTGATGAAGCAGAGGAGGCAGCGGTCAGAAAATTATTCAGGAAAGATGAAAGGTGCTGCAAAGCAGGAAGAATGAGAAAGAGACTGGTGATTCCCTGCAGAGCAGATTGAATGGATTTTTGATCATCGAAATTAAAAGTGACAGTTTCGATTCCTGGGTAGTCAAAAAGAGTATTGAGTTTTAGGGGATCGTGAACTGCAGCACGAACGTGGTTGCCGGTATGGGCAAGCCGGTTTACCAGCTCTTTTCCGACATGCCCAGAAGCGCCCATGACCAGAATATTAGGGGCCATATCTTTCTCCTTTTACAAGATCTGTACCGAAGCCGTATCGGAGGGTTGAAGGTCGGCTATCTGTGGGATATCCTTCAGGCGGATACTCAGATCGTATTCCTTAAGAAATACCTCTTCCTGATCTGCCAGAGAATAGCGCACGTTTTCGGGAATAGTGGAGCCGACCAGGTAAGCTCGCAGAGATCTTCCGAAGGCCAGATGACGCCTGACCCAGGCACGGTGCTTAAGAAGTTGTCCGCTGCTGGCATCGGCTATCCCATCGGCCATCAGCTCGATTATGACGTAAGTGCCGTTTCGATCGACACAGAGT
>JAAYPC010000190.1 GCA_012519985.1 Fibrobacter sp. | reverse complement strand
TCGGTAAAGTTATAAAAATAAGATCTGTAATAAAACTCTACGAGCTCTCAACAACACCCCCTAAAGAAAAAAGATTTGTGATAATTGGTGAATCGGTTAATGAATTTGCACTCCTGTTTATAAATAGCAACCTTAATGAGAATGTCCATAGACCGGGAAGCATCACTCATAGTTTGCAAATCGCAATCAACAAATACGACGGATGTAATTATTTAAGACACAATTCATATGTAGATTGTACAAGGATCATACCTAAGGATAAAATTACGGTAATTTCGACTATTACCAATAATCAAGATTTGTATTTAGGTAAAATGGATCATACTCACTGGAATGCTGTATACACCGCAGTTGTTGGTGCTCCAACAATCTCACCTAAACAGAAAAAAATGTTCAAACTTGTTTAACACTTTCCATAACCGCGTTTCGATAAATCTTGTTGAATTTACATGGAAAAGATCGGTTTCCCGTGGAATCAGAGATAATTTCAGTTCATCGGATATCTTTAAAAACGCCAGGACCTTTTGAATCGAATCTCTCAGACGTGCTTATTTTGGTAAATAAAATTGGCAAAGATGCTTATAGTTGAATTATTTTGATAAAAGTACCCAAATTTAATTTCAGATGTATTAAATTCAAAAGAGCATAAGTAAGGCATGGCAAACTTCGCCAATGCTTGGAAACGGGTTGCATGCCAGACTCAACAGATATTCGACCGGAGAAATAAATGAATAAATTTTCAATATTCTTCATAATAACAGCCTTTTGCATAGTTGCACGGTCGGAAACATTATCTTCAGGTGAAAATCAAACTCTGCAATACGATACAAATACAAAAATGGATTCTCTTAAAATTCCTGCCTACGAACTTTATCCCGTGGTGAACAATTGTGTTTTTAGTCAAACCGTAATATATTCACTTCGCTTTACAGCTATAGGGATAACAATTGGAACCACTATGGGTGAGATAATAGATTTGTGTATTTATAATGATCAACGGGGATTTTTTATTCCTGTTGGAACTATAGTTTCCAGTTTCTCCGGTTCAGGGATTGGATTAATAACGGGATTGATCACAGGTATTAATAAAGGAATCAAATTGAACCGAAATAAAAAAAATAATCCTGGCATTCATCCATACAGATGCCGTTTTGGCTACGAATACAAATTTCTTGATTTCGGCCTCCTGTCAAATGACCCATCAATAAAGAGAAACTATCCTTTTGATAATGCACCTTCCTTTGCTCTTGCTTATCGCACTTTAGTTGATAAAAAACTGGTACCGTCAAAGATATCTCTTGGTTATAACAATACCATGTGGGGCAAGGTAAGTAACTATTACGTTGGTAGCTATGGAGACCTCTATTTGCATTCAATAGAAGCTATTACTCATTATAATTTTATTGAAAATCATCTCGCTATTCCTTATTGGGCGTTTGGAATTGGGTATTCCTGGGGCAAGGAAGTAACTTCAATCGGTTTCGAAGGTAAAGAATATAGAATCTCTTCACCGGTATTTCGGGGATATTTAGGATGTGAATTAAATCTATTTGACTTCCTATTCGCCGATATTAAAATTGGGTATGAACCGATTGGCCCTTACCTTTCGGCGCATAATAAAAAATATTTTCCTTACGGGCAGAATTTTCTGTTTATACTTTCGGTTGGGACATACATTTTTTAATGAACATTTCATTTTTCCTACCTTCGCGTCTTCGCGTGAGCCATTCCTTTCTCTCAAGATTCCGGATGGATCTCACGCAAAGCCGCGAAGTAAGAAACTCTCTACTGAAATCCCCATAACTTATCCCTCAACCCAGACCTGCGCACAGTACGCGAAAGAACCGCTTTTTCTAAAATCGAATCGCTGCTCCAGATCTCCACACTCTTACGTGCCCTGGTCAGTGCGGTGTAAACCAGTTCACGACTGAGTACCGGAATCGGGACTGGGGGAAGAATAAGGATAATGTGCTCGTATTCCGACCCTTGAGATTTATGCACTGTCAAAGCATAGGCGATCTCCCACGAACGCAATTGAGCCACCTGGAAGCTTTTTACTGTTGTCTCCGGATTTTTAAATACTGCACGGTAAACTCCGCTGCTTTTCTGTTCAGGGATAATGACACCGCTGTCGCCATTATAAAGGTCCAGAGCATAATCATTTGCATTAATCAATAAGGGAAGCCCATGGAAAAGGTCACTTTCCCGTGGAATCAGTCCTGAACTCCTGAGAATATTGATTACTGCGCTGTTAATTGAATTAACCCCATAGGGGCCCTGACGGGCTGCACAGAGAATCTTGAAACGACCCAACTGATTCAATGCTGTGAGCGGATCTTTTTCTGTACATAATGGCCGGAAAAATTCCATGACACTGGTTTTAAGAGCGTTTTTCAAATTGTGTTCGGATGGTAAAGGCTTTCTGATACAATCATCATATTTGCTGGAGTCCAGGATTTCAGAGACTTCGTTTATATCACCCCGGTTTACAGCACGGCTGAGAGTACCAATACCTGAACTCTCATCGAATCGGTAGCTTTTCCTTAATGAAACAATGCAGTCTGCCAGGGGAGGCTCGTGCGGGTTTCCTGGTTCGTTGAACCCGGGAAGCAATTGCTTCAGTATTTCCGATTGTTTCACTGTAAACTGATGGGTGTTACCGGTATCGCAGATGTCACCTATCACTGCCCCGGCCTCTACAGATGAGAGCTGGTCACGATCACCCAGCATTATAAGACGGCTCTTTTGCGGAACTGCATCGATCAACTTGCTCATCAGTGCCAGATCGATCATGGATGCTTCATCGACCAGTATAATATCATAAGGCAAGGGCGATGAAGAGTTGTGTCGAAAACCTGGAGAGAGAGGGATGGTTCCCAGAAGCCGATGGATTGTGTGGGTCTGGCTGGGGATTGCTTTTTTCAGTTCATCGGATACATCTAAAGACGCCAGGACCTTTTGAATCGAATCGCTCAGACGTGCTGCTGCTTTGCCGGTAGGGGCTGCCAGTGCTATTCGTAAATTCTTTTTCAGGCACATTTTCAGTAAAAGAAGAACCTTTGCAGCAGTAGTAGTTTTACCGGTTCCCGGACCTCCGCAGATAACGGTAAAAGGGTTTAAAAGCGATACTATGGCAGATGCGGTCTGCCAGTCGGTTTCGTTATCGGTAGACGGCTGAGACAATGATCGGATAAGTGCCGCGTTTTCATCATAGACGATCTCATTTTTCTGACCAGTACGCGAAAGGATCGATTGTGCAAGTTTTTGTTCGTAATTCCAGTACCGATAAAGGTATAACCTGCTATTTTCAAGGATCAGGGGACAGTATTGCCCTGGTGCACCGATTACCGGAAAGGAACGTATCTCTTCAATCAGTTGACTGCTGTCCGGAAGAGTGATCGGGCCGACTGTGGTCTGGAACTGCTGTCGTGCATGTTCCTCAAGATTGCAGCAGACATGCCCATCACGCAATGCCTGAGTGGTGAGTGCTGCAGACAAAAACAGGTTTTGATTGTCGGTTTTGCACAGTTTGCAGATAAATCGGGCAAAATGATAATCGAAGTTTGAAAACGAGAGTAAAAGGTTTTTCATTGCTAATCCCGAAGGAGGCTGTGGAAGATAGAATAATGAATAACGAATAACGAATATCGAATATCGAATGTCAGAAAAAGGAAAACGGATAACAGATATAGGAATCTTTAATCAAATTTAAAATCAGAAATTTTCATTCAAAAATTGTTTTTCCTTTTTCTAAGATCTTTCTTTTATTTCGATATTCGTTATTCGCCATTCGGAGTTTTGATCTTTCTTTCACCTCGAAATTTGATGTTTATTATTCATAGTTCTAATTTCTGATCTTTCTTAAACTTCGATATTCGATATTATTTACCTATTGTTCTTATTTCTGATCTTTCTTTCACTTCGATATTCGTTATTCGTTATTCGATATTCGATATTCTTTCTTTATCCTATATTCCCACACTTCTTGTCCAATCCAAATCTTTTGCCTGCCTCTGCAAGCATTTCCAGATCATCTGCGGTTTTCAGTACACCAAACATCGATGGCTCTACGGTTAAAATGATAGGATCTTTTGCCAATGGAAGAAGATCGGTGGCTGCGTAGCCGATTTTTGGTGAACGTTCGTAGCCTGGCAGCGTTTCTTTGGGTGGTGTGGCATAATCGGGAAGATCATTATTTATAAGCAGTTCGCTTTTAAACGCATAGAAACCGGTATTGAAAGGGAGGTGGTATTTCCCGGAAGGATCTTTCAGAGATCGTGTGGCATCGTTTCTCACATTCTGTTCCAGTATCAGAAGTTTTTTCTGATTTTTTTTCATGATGGTAACAAATGTGCCAAAGGGGTCTTTTGGGGGAAAACTTTCGCGCAGTATCCCGATCCCCAGGCAGTCATGATCTCCCAATGCGTTTGCAATTATTGGAAGTAAGCGCTGATCGTAGAGAGCGGTGGCCTGTACCACGATCAGTTTACTGCAGTTGTGTTTATGAAGCCAATCCAGAGTCGATTCACCGCTATTATCCTTTTGTTTGAGCATCATCAGAGGACCACCTGTTTCATCAGGCTGGGTGAGGGGGTACAATTGTCGGTTCGTTTCGCAGCAGAGAATTTTTTCATCCATTGTAAAATGAAGCCGTTCATCCTGCGGTATCACTTTTATGCTGGAGAGGCCGAAGTTGTTTTTCTCCCTTAATATTTCAGGAATTACCTTTGCTGTAATGCTGCCATGAGGGCCGGTGGTTACAATTACCGGGATATCGATTTTTAAGGTTTTGCAGAAAGAGGAAACCATTGCCAGATTGGTTTGCAGGGTACCGAAGTCCTGGTAAAATCCGGGCAGGGGAAAGGTTGCTTTGGTGAAATTATTCAGTGCTGATTGATCATAACCTTTCTCGAGCAGGCTCAGCCGCAGTCTTTCGCCTTCACCACCTGCGGTGAAAACCAGGGCAAATCCATTGAGTGCTTCGGGTGTGGCCCCGATATCAGTCCATTTGACAAATGGAGGGAAAAGCTGTGTCGCATCATTAAGGGTATCACGTGAAGTGTTGATCAAATTCAAAGCGTCCCTGCGCTTTTGCAGATGAAGTCTGTAAATTTCAGGAGGGAATTTTGAATTCATCAGGGCAAGGAATTCGCTTTGTTGCTCTTTATCGAAAAGATGCAGGTTACCAGTAACCTGCTGTAATGTATCGATGGTCCATGAGTCCATAAATCTGTACCTTTCTGGCTTTTTATTTTATCATATAAAGTAACTACTCAGGTATCTGATGGCAAAAAAATAACGTTATAATATCAAATATGGAAAAAATAGAAATTAATATCAAAACAATATCTAATCAGAAGTAATCTGAATAGAATATCTAAACGAAGAACCGGAAATGCTAACACTGCTTAAAGAGCTTATCTGCCTTAAGATTTCAATACCTGAGCAGTAACCATATAAATATACTTGAATGGGATAACCATTAATGGATGGGATAGCCATTAAATACTCTGAAGTTGATCATTTCTTTTGGAAAAAATGACCGGGAGTCGGGAATAGTTATGAGGGAGATTACATGAACGATCCGTATCAATGTATAGTCAACAAGAGTAGGGATCGTTGCTCCCTAAGTGTGTTTTTTCCGGTGTATGACAGTTACAGTTGTTATTTAGCTTTTGCGCATGCTCTTAAAATTGCTTATCAATCCGGGGGAGAACTGGAGATTGTTGATGTTCGCAATCAACGAGAAGATACTGAACAGATCGGTGTGCGGGTTTTACTTGAAAGATGGGGCATCCTTAAGTCTCATTCAAGCAAGTCTGATGTGATTAATGCCGGGTTGAAAGTAAAAAAGATTGTTAGAAGTGGAAGTGGGCAGAAAGAGATTATGCATCGGCTTAAAGCTCATTTTCATGATCTGATGGTGATTGGAACTAATTTACAATCAGGATTTCTTCCATTTACCGGACAGACCATTCTGAGGAAGATCTTACTTAACTTTGGTAGCCCTGTACTGTTGATTCCTTCAGAATCAAAATCATTTGTCAGAACCGGGAATGGTGAAGCAGTTCTGAACAATATCGTAATAACTGCTGATGATTTGCATAGTTTGAAATCGGCTCTTGACTCAGTCAGGAGGTTAAAAAGGCTTTTCCCTTCGATAGAGCCGCAAGTGACCAGAGTAATGGGTGTAAATCAGAAACCGGTTGAAAGTATTTATTATAGCGGATTGCAGTACAGGGAGATAATAAGGGAAGGGAATCGAAATTATGTGCTGACCGATTTGGTGGATACAGCTTGTGTGGATCTGATTATTTTAGCTGAACGGAAGGGTAATTTTTTTCAAGGCAAATTCAGGATTTCCAGCATTTTAAACTTACTTAGCAATTTAACCTGTCCTCTTTTCTTTATATCTGAAAAGTAAAAACCCGGTTTTCTGTTGAATGGAAAACCGGGCTATCTTTACCTGAAATCGGATAATCCGAATCCGGTGATAATCAGCTCATTAAAGCCAGAACGTTCTGAGGTACCATATTCGATTGTGCCAACATGGCGGTGCCAGACTGCATAAGAATCTGATTGCGGGAGAATCTGGCTGATTCGCTGGCAAAATCGACATCCCTTATCATTGATTCAGCGGCAGACTGATTGGTTTCACTTACCAGCAGATTGTTGATGGCGTGTTCCAAACGGTTGACGTAAGCACCGATATTGGCTCTGGTGCTGTTAACCTTGTTAATTGCTACATCAATATAAGAGATAGCGTTTCTTGAATCTTCTTGAGTAGCAAGGGACGCAGTGGCAAGGTTTCCATTCAATGCCTGAGTGGTGAGAGTATCGATTGTGATGGTGATACTGTCTACCCCGGCGGTGGAACCGGCATCGATCCACAGGGTATTTCCTGTTGAGGCGCCTGTTGCACCGAAACGACCTACAGAGCTATTGGAAATCAGCTCGATTCCGTTGTAATTGGTTACTGCGGCGATGCGGTCAATTTCCTGACGCAAAGCATTGAACTCCTGGTGTGCATAGGATCTCTCGGTAGAGGTGAGAGTGTCGTTTGCTGATTGAACCGCCAGTTCACGCATTCTCTGAAGAATATCAGAGATCTCATTTGCTGCACCTTCAGCTACTTGAAGAAGCGAAGTTCCATCCAGGGCATTTCTTTGTGCCTGGGCGACTCCCCGCACCTGTGATCTGAGGTTTTCCGATATTGCCAGTCCTGCAGCATCATCGCTTGAACGGTTTATTCGAAGGCCGGTGGACAACTTTTCTAAAGAACTGCTCATGTCTCTGTTGGTTTTAAACAGAGCACTCATCGTATTCATGGAATTGATGTTGTGGTTGATACGCATTTAGAACCTCCCTGTGAAAAGATTTTTGATTAACATTCCATGTCAATCAGTTGATAATGCGAAATGCTTTTTTGGCTGCTGTATAAGCCTCCTCTCTTTTTGAGCAGGGAAGTTCAGGATTTGCCGTTTCTTCCTCCCTGCGATATTTTCTCCTGTTAATTATATCGGAAGGAAATTGGAAAACTTTAGTTTTTTTTTCAGTACCATCCAAGGATTTTAAAACAATTGATAAATAGAGTGTCGGTAGAAATTAAAAGGTCTACAGGCGTTTGTTAATGAAATACCCCCTTGCCCCAAATCCCCTGCCACCTAAATCCCCCAAAAAGGGGACTTAAGAACGGAAAAAGTCCTCGGGATCAAGTTAAAAGTTACATTATGAGATCTTAAAGTCCCCCCTTTGGGGGATTAGGGGGCATCAGAGATTTGGGGCATGTGGGATAATGGTGTTATGGCTTATTAGTGTCTTTTCTGATTTTTGAAAAAAACGAGCTTAGAAGAGCGGAGCATTCCTGTTCCATTAATGATGGAATAACCGAGGGGAAATAACCATAGCTTCTCTGGAGTTCCTGCCTGTAGTAATGGGAGTCGATAGCGCCGGCTCTGGGGTCTTGTGCTCCGTAGACTATGGTGGTGATTCTGGATTGCAGAAGTGCACCAAGGCACATGATGCAGGGCTCGAGGGTTACATATATTGTACAGTCGGTTAATCGCCAGGATTCTGCTGCGGAGGAGGCGGCACTTATGGCGATGATCTCTGCGTGAGCAGTGGCATCGCAAAGCATTTCTACCTGGTTATAGCCTTTGCCGATTATTTTGTTATTTTTTACTATCACTGCTCCGACCGGAACTTCTCCGTTATCGAATGCATTTAATGCCTGTTGGTATGCAGTGTGCATATAATACAGATGATCCATGAATATAAGGCTCCTTTTTCCGTAATTAATAGACTGACATTAAGGCCAAAAACCATTATGTGCAATAGATTACCTGTTAGCCCTGTAATCTATTGTGGTTTTCAGGTTTGATTAATTTAATAAACAGATTCAGTTTTTATAGTGCTTGTATTTTTCCTGATCAAAACGTATCTTTAGGAAATTTCTGGGTATTATTTAAACTGAACTTACCCACAACTACAAAATAATGCTGACATAATATGTTTGAAGAACTTTCTAATAGATTTGAATCCATTTTCAATAAGTTGCGTGGACGCGGCAAGCTTACCGAAGAGAACATTGCGGAAGCGGTGCGCGATGTAAAACGTGCGTTACTGGAAGCGGATGTTAATTATAAGGTAGTTAAAAAGTTCAGTGCATCGGTGCAGGAGAAGGCTCTGGGCAGCGATGTTTTGAAAAGTATTACTCCGGGACAGCAGTTTGTAAAACTGGTTCATGATGAACTGACTGCTCTTATGGGTAGTAACGCTCGTTCTATCCGTTTGCATACCAACCGTTTGAATGTTATTACCATGGCTGGGCTTCAGGGCTCAGGTAAAACCACAGCTTGTGCCAAACTGGCTCTTCATTACAGAAAACAGGGACATCGTCCTTTGATGGTGGCATGTGATACTTATCGTGCTGCCGCAATAGATCAGCTTGAAACATTAGGTAAATCACTCTCTATAGCGGTCTACTCTGATCGGCAGAAAAAGCCGGTAGAGATCGCAAAAGATGCTCTGGAGTATGCCAGAGGACAGGATTTTTCCATTGTGATTATCGATACCGCAGGAAGACTGCATATCGATGCTGAGATGATGGATGAACTTAAGGCTATCTGTTCTTTGGCCAAACCTGATGAGATATTCTTTGTGGCTGATGCCATGACTGGTCAGGATGCGGTCAATGTTGCTGCGCAGTTTCACAAAGAGATAAATTTTACCGGGGTGATTTTAACCAAACTCGATGGTGATGCCAGAGGGGGTGCGGCTTTATCCATACTTGATGTTACCGGGGTACCGGTGCAGTATGTGGGTGTAGGTGAAAAACCCGATGCGCTGGAGATTTTCTATCCTGAGCGGATGGCCGGAAGAATTTTGGGTATGGGTGATGTCGTTTCATTAGTGGAACGTGCCCAGGAAAACATCGATCTGGAAAAAACCAAAAAGCTGGAACGAAAGATAAGGAAAAATCTTTTCTCCTTGCAGGATTTCCTTGACCAGCTAAGGCAGATTAAAAAGATGGGGCCTTTAAGTGATCTTCTTTCCATGATTCCCGGTGTCGGAAATTATCTTAAGGACACTGAAATCGATAATAGTGCTTTCAATAAAATAGAGGCGATTATCTGTTCCATGACTTTTGAGGAACGGGAGAAGCCAAATATCATCGATGGTAACAGGAAACGCAGGATTGCGCTTGGAAGCGGAACTACGGTTCAGGATGTGAACAAGCTGCTCAAGCAGTTTGACACCATGAAAACCATGATGAAGCGGATGAACAAAATCGCTGGTAAAAGGGGACAAGCTGCTGCTTTAAGGAGTATGTCGCCTTTCTGACTCGAATAACCTTTTTTTAATTTAACCTTATGTGCAAGGAGTGAATCTTGCCTGTTAAAATTCGTTTAGCCCGTGTGGGCAGAAGTAAAGTAATGAAGTATCGTATTGTGGCTGCTGACAGCCGTGCCCAAAGAGATGGACGCTTTCTGGAGACTATCGGTTCTTACGATCCTCAGACTGTTCCCAAGCAATTCAATTTTAATATGGAACGGACTGCTTACTGGATAAAAAATGGTGCACAACCTACTTTAACCGTTAGAAATCTGCTTAGAGAAGATCGTTTCTTTGAGAAAATGAAAGGGCTGGAGAAAGGGCTTACAGTTGAACAGCTCAATATTGAGCGCAAGTCTGAACGCAAGCGTAAGCCGAAACCGAAAAAACAGAAATCCTGACTTCCTGTAACTGAAGTCTTTCTGAGCTCATGCCGGAAGAATTGATTGCTGTCGGCAAAATCCTACGCACGATAGGATTAGATGGCTTATGTGCTTTGGAAGCGTTTGGCGAGTCCCTGGAAAAGTTGGAATTGCCGTTGGATGTTTGGATTGGTTTAAATCCGCAAACGGCACAGATAATTACTATCGTAGAGATTAAGAGGCGACCCAAAGGGTTGGTTTGCCGTTTTAAGGGGATAAGTGATCTTCAAGCCGCTGAAAAGATCAAAAACCATCTGATCTTTATCAGCTCCCAACAGCTCCCTGCTTTGGATCAGCAGCATTTCTATCATTTTGAGCTGAAGGGAATGAAAGTCTATTCTGACGACAATCGCCAGGTCGGGGTGGTTGAGGAGGTGTTTAATTTTCCTACCACCGATTCATTGGAGATAAGGCGCATGGATGGAGAATTGGTTCTGGTGCCTATGAATGAAGATTCGATTGTCAGTGTCGATAAAAATAAAAAACTGATAATTGTCAGACGGGATTTTCTGGAGGAGTTGCTTTATTAATCTGAATTCAATTCTTTTGGTTTAATTGAATATGTTCTTTGATATATTGACGCTTTTTCCCTCGATGTTTACGGGTGCTTTTTCCGACAGTATCATCAAACGGGCTTTGGAAAGGAAATTGATCTCTATAGATATTCATGATATCAGGGATTATTCCGATGATCTCAAGCACAAGACTGTTGATGACTATCCTTACGGGGGGAATGCCGGTATGCTTATCAGGCCGCAGCCGCTGGCCGGGGCTATAAAAGATGCAAAGGAGCGGCTTAAAGAGTTCAAGCCTTTGGTGATCTATCTTTCTCCTCAGGGAGAACTGCTCAATCAGCAGCTTGTCAAAAGTCTTCTGGATGAAAAAGCGCTGATTCTGCTTTGCGGCCGTTACAAAGGAATAGACCAGCGGGTATGTGACAAGTATGTAGACCGGGAGATCTCTATTGGTGATTATGTGCTTTCTGGTGGAGAGATCCCTGCCATGGTCATGGTAGATGCAATAACCAGGTTGATTCCGGGAGTGTTAGGGAACAGAGACAGTGCCGAGAATGATTCTCATTTTAACGGACTTCTCAGTTGTCCTCAATATACCCGTCCGGAGGTCTTTGAGCAGATGAGTGTTCCGGAGGTGCTTGTCAGTGGTCACCACGCAAAGATTTTACAATGGCAGAAAGAGCAGTCAATTGAAATGACCAGAAAACGTCGTCCTGATTTATGGGAAAAGTATAAAGAAATACATGAGGTTTGACAGTTAATTAATCCCTGGAAAAAATTAAAAATATATAAACTGATGTTAGACGAGGAGGTACCTGTGCAGGAAATTATCAAATCAATAGAGAAAAAACAGATAGCTGGCAAGACTGTTAATTATCAGTCTGGTGATACAGTTTCCATCTCTTTTCGCATTAAGGAAGGGGATAAGGAAAGAATCCAGCAGTTTCAGGGTGTGGTTATTCAGACCCGTGGAACCGGATTGGGTACTACTGTGACAGTGAGAAAGGCATCCGGAAACGTGTATGTAGAAAGAATTTTTCCTGCATTTTCACCACTGATCTCCGAGGTTAAAGTTCTAAAGCGGGGTAGTGTTCGTCGTGCCAAGCTTTATTATCTGCGCAATCGCACAGGGAAATCGACTCGCATCAAAGAAAAAAGGTAGTTACCAAATCAGTTTGCTTTTAGTATTATCAGGAGAAGAGATGATCTTCTCCTTTTTGCTTTTCTGGATTGTTTTTTAGAAAGTGAAATAGCCAATGAATTCTGCACCGAATCAGCTAAAAAGCGGGAAAAGACCGGTTCAGCAGCAGATTCGTGTTTTTAAAGCCGGTGAAGTTCTGTCTGAGCAGGGGACAAGCGGCAAGGAATTGTATATTCTTCAGAAGGGCAGAGCAGGTGTATATAAAGATACTGCCGGGGGTGAGATTGAGCTGGCGGTAATTAAAAAAGGGGATCTCATTGGTGAGATGTCTGTTCTTGATGGATTTCTACAGACTGAAAAGATAAAGGCTCTGGATGAGATCAGAGTGAAAGTCATTACTCAGCAGGATTTCCATTCCGTATATAAATCCGCCCCCCTATGGCTTCAAAGCATTATTAAAATTCTGATTAATCGAATTCATGCTGCCGCTAAACGGGCTGATCAGTCTCCTCTCAAGGATAAAACCAGAGGGCTGGTATCACTGATTCTTCTTTTATTGCCTGTTCACAAAAAAGAGATAAATAATAATATTGCACTCGATTACGATCTGATCATTAAAGAGGGATTTTTTGTTTCCAGACTAAGAAAAAAAGAAACTCAGAAAATTCTGGAACAGCTTTTCAAAAGAGGAATTATTCAGATTGATCTGGATAACATGTCCCAGCCCGATGCGATTTTGATAAAAGACCCTGAAGTCCTGCGTTTGTATAATGAATATCTATTATTAAAAATTCAGAAAAAAACTTTCATGGAATGCTCACTGTCCGATGAATTGGTGGAATTACTAAATGATATCGGCTCTGTGGCTCAGAAATCCGGTCAGCAGACCGACGAGGGAATTGTCTTAAAAAAATCCGCGCTTTCAGAGTGCCTCTCTGAAGAAAAGAACTCTCTTTTGGATGATAATCTGAATGATCTTCATAGGAAAAACCTGATAAAGATTGTTCCCTCAGATAATGACCCCGCAATTGTTTTCAAAGATGAGGTTCTGACCAGAATCAGGAAAATTAATGAGTGGATACCCGCTTTCGAACTGGAGGTATCATGAAAAAGACACCTTCGACTTCTTTGGAAAAAAGCGCCAGGCCCAGGCAAGTTCTCAGCCGCAATGAAAAACGTTTCAAGCGTGGGGCGTTGATGTTTGTTGAGGGTGATTCAAAACCTGAAATGTTTATTATCCGATCCGGAAAGGTTCGTATTCTGAAGCAGGAGGGGGAATACACCCTGGAGCTGGCAGAATTAGGACCTGGAAGCGTTATTGGAGAGCTCTCATTATTGGATCACCAGGTAAGTGATGGGACTGCTAAGGTTATTGAAGATACTGTTGTGACCGTTATTGACGACGAATTATTCTCCCGGACCATGAACAAGGCTCCTTCCTGGTTAAGTACCATGGTTAAGCAGCTTGTCAAACGACTCCGGGATACAATGCAAAAAACCAGTGATCAGATTATAAGCAAAAGTATTTCGGGTTTCATCAGAATACTCACTCTTCTTGATATCAATGAAGGCATCGTGATCGGGGACAGCAGGGCGGTGTTACTGTCAAGACTCAAGGAAACGGTATTTTCAATCATGGGTCTTGGCAGTTTGCAGGTAGAGCGGTTACTGTTACATCTGGTTCTCAAAGAGATGGTACTGATTCACAGAGCAGCTACAGATCAGGAATATGTAATCCTGAAATCCCCGGAAATTCTGCATCTTTACATGAATTTCCTTAGGGCAAGACAGTGCGGGAGTAAGTTGATAGGTGAAGATTTGCCTGAGAATGCTTTTCAATTGTTGAGTGTGATACAGGATGTAGGGGAGCGCATTGGAGTTAAAGAGGGTGATTCTCTGGTAAGGATTACTCAACAGCAGATTGAGAATGAACTGGTGCGCATTGGAAAAGATAAGGCTATAGACAGGGATGCTTTAGGGATTCTGGAAAATGCCAGACTCATTTTAAATCGGCAGGAAGTTACTGAAACAGAACAAGAAAAAGAGAAAAGTACCATTCTTATTTATAATAGTGACATTCTGAAAAGGGTGTTTATGCTTGGAGCCTGGTTGCCTCTTTTTAAAGAGGAGATTTCTTTTTGAGATCTTTGAAGTGGTACAGAGCACTCTCTGACTCTAAGATCCGTCAACAGGAGGGTTTTTTCCTTGTTGAGGGCTTTCGTGCAGCAGAGCAGATCATAAAGGAATTCCCTGAATCGGTAGATGAGATTCTGGGAACCGAAGATGCTTGTGTGGCTTACAGAAATAATCTTCCGGTGCGAGTCCTTTCCCAGTCACAGCTTGACTATATCAGTTCTTCGCGTTCTCCTCAGGGAATCGTTGCAGTAGTTAAGCTTCCATCAGAATGTTATTCCTCTGAACCGCCACGAGAGTACGGAACAGCGATTCTTTTGCTGGAACATGTTCAGGACCCTGGTAATGTGGGTACTTTGATCCGTACTGCGGCTGCATTCAATTATTCAGGAGTGTTGCTTTCTTCTCAGTGTGCAGACCCGTTTTCTTCAAAAGTGGTACAATCTTCTGCTGGTGCCATTCTTTCGGTTTGGATTCGCAGAACTGACAATTATCTGCAGATGGCCTCGCGGTTTAAGGCAGATGGACTTATGATTCTGGCGGCTGATGTTCATGGGCAGCAGCATCTTGATTTAACAGACCGCAGCCATGTTCTGGCTCTGGGTAATGAGGGGGCAGGACTATCTTCTGAGTTGCTGGATATCTCCGATTATTCTTTCAGAATTCCTTTTGACAGCAGAAAAGTAGAATCATTAAATGTGGCAGTTTCAGGGGCAATAGCAATGTACTGCCTGAAAAACGGAGTAGAATTGTAGTTTAAAGTTTCAGATATCAGTAATAAGCCACAAATACCCAATAACTATAACAAATCACAAATACCAAATAATAAAATTCTAAACAAATTCCAAATTACAATATCTAAATCCTAAACAGGAACAGAAGTAGGGAAATTCGAAACAGGATAGAGACCTCCATTTCTGTTCTTTTCTTGTTTGGAATCTGACTAATTGGTTATTGGGATTTGTTTAGGATTTGGTGCTTGTTATTCAGAAATTTTAACCAGATAAGCTTTTTAAGCAGTTTAACATTTCCGGTTCTTCGTTTAGATATTCTGCTTCTGATTACTTCTGATTAGATATTGTTTTGATATTTATTCCTATTTTTATCATATTTGATATTATAAAGTTATTTTTTTGCTATCAGTACCCGACCGAGTAGTTTCTTTGTTATTTGTGATGTGATTTTATCCAAATGTGATTCTTGATCTTCCACTCTTTTTTGACTGATACATGGCTTCATCTGCTCTTTTCAGGATAGAATGATCATCCTCATCACAGCGTGCTTCGACTATTCCCATTGACAGGCTGGTTTTACCGAAACTGAAAGCTTCAAACTGCTTCTGTATTCGTTCTGCGGCGATGGCTGCCTGGTGTTTATCTGTGTCTGGTAAAATCATTATGAATTCATCACCACCGTAACGGAACCCCATGTCAATATCTTTTCTCAGGCAAACCCGAATCACCTGCCCCAGAGAGCGCAGCACCTGGTCACCCATCTGGTGGCCCTGAGTATCATTAAGTTCCTTGAAATGATCCAAATCAAGCAGCACAAGTGATAGTTTCCGTTCGGGATTTCTTTTGAGTCGGGACAGTTCTCGCTTTATCTGATCGTGAAAATGACGGGAGTTATATAATTCTGTCAGGCTGTCGGTGATCGCCAGTTTACTGAGCAGCTCATTTTTCTTAACCAGTTCCATTTCGAGTTTTTTCTTTTCAGTAATGTCTTTGGCGGTTACAACCATTCCGATAATCTGGTTATCGTTTTTCATTTCCGAAAAACTGATATTCAGAAGGAGGATATTACCGGATTTGGATTTCATGGGAATCTCATCGTTTACCGACCTGTTGGTTCGCAGGACAGTGTTAAGAATCTTGCGTTTGTCTGAATCGTTTACAAAAAGATGAGCCAGTGGTTTACCGACAATCTCTTCCTGTGAATATTCGAAATAAAGTTCGGCACCTTTATTGAATTTCAATATGTAACCTTCAGTATCTACGGAAAAAATTATATCAGTTGAATCCTGCAGAATAGTTTCAAAATACTTCGAAATATTCTGAAATCGTTTGGTAAGTAGTTTCCCCTTTTTAATTTTCTGGTTCAGTTCAAAGATATGATTGTAGATCCATTTTGACAGAAAGAAACATAAAACACTGGTAAAGCAAAGTGCCAGAATCAGCGACAACGGGCTTGAGATAAATCTGACAAGCAGTAACGGTATTGCTATAAAAGTAAAGAGCAGGACAGAGAAAAAAAACTGCAGCTTTCTGTATCGTTTTTTTGAATCATGTTCTCGTGGTGAAAAAAAAGGCATAATTTTCATGTCAGAAGAGTTCTGTTCCGGAAAATACTCTATGACTCTATTTTTATATAACTATATATTATTATAAAATATCTGGCGGAATAGGTAAAGTCCATGTTTAGTGGCTGCATAAATTGCATAATCATCGTATATTTCATTGTTCGGTTTTTAGGTTACAAACCTTTTCTTAAGGTGATCGCATGATAGGGAATCAGAAAAAAACAAAGGGGCAGATAGAATCTGAAATTTCCGATTCTATTACCCGTTTCGAAAAAGAACACATGGGCAGGGGGCCTCTGGAAACCAAAACCTACTTGATCGAGGATATGATACTTGTGAGGCTCAAGGGTGTTCTTACAAAAGCAGAGCTTTCTTTGGTAAAATCCGACAGGAATATCAGGGCCAGGGAACTGATTAAGCAGGTACGAATAGAGCTTCTGGAGAACGGACGTCCACTGCTGGAAGATATGATCAAGAGTATAACCCGCAGAAAAGTCAAAAGCCTTCATTCTGATATAAGTACCAGCACCGGGGAGAAAATGATCATTTTTACTCTGGATAAAGCTCCGGAAGTGGAGGCAAAATGCTGAAAACAAAGGCTTTTTAAAAACAGTTCTACGCTACTTTCCCGGTTCTTACAGGCAGTCGTTTTTTACTCGTCTTTATTCTTGCATGTGCCTCTGTTCTTTTTTATCTTTAACACTTCGGTTGGTTTTTGGAGGGGCATGGTGTAGCCATGACTAGCTAAAAACAGGCCAAATTGATCAGAAGTTAGCAGTCAGGTTATCATATCCGCTTTATAAGAGTGGAGTTGAGGGCCAAAGAATTGCTTAGGTTTTAAGCAAATCTCTGGTCTTTTTTTGTATCGAGATCTTCTTCTAATTATAAATGCAAAAGAAAGGGATTTATGGTTTCCAATCAAAAGTTGCAAAAATGGATCGATGAGATGGCTGCGATGTGTCAGCCTGATTCTATCGAGATTTGTGATGGCTCCAAAGCTGAATATGACCGCATGATAAAAATTGCTCTGGATAGTGGGCTGGCTACCAAGCTCAATGAAAACAAGCTTCCTGGAAGTGTTTTGTTTCGTTCAGATCCTTCTGATGTGGCTCGTGTGGAGAATCGTACTTATATCGCATCAAAAACAAAAGATGCCGCAGGACCTACCAACAACTGGATCGATCCTGAAGAACTTAAAAGCACCATGAAAGGGCTTTATAAAGGTTGTATGAAAGGTCGTACGATGTACGTAATTCCTTTCAGCATGGGCCCTATCGGTTCAGATATTGCCAAAATTGGTGTGGAAATCACTGACTCACCTTACGTGGTAGCCAATATGCACATAATGACCCGCGTGGGAACCAAAGTTCTCGAGACTCTGGGTGAGGATGGGGAATTTATTCCTTGCCTGCATTCTGTAGGTAAACCGCTGGCTGAAGGGGAATCAGATGGTGGCAAATGGCCGTGTGCTCCTCTGGACAAAAAATACATTTCACATTTTCCTGAAGAGCGTACTATCTGGTCTTATGGTTCCGGTTACGGTGGCAATGCTCTGTTAGGGAAAAAATGTCTCGCTCTGCGTATTGCATCTGTAATCGCCAGAGATGAGGGATGGCTTGCCGAACACATGCTGATTCTTGGTATCACCAATCCACAGGGTGTCAAAAAATATATTGCTGCAGCATTCCCCAGTGCTTGTGGTAAGACCAATCTGGCCATGCTTATTCCCACTGTCCCTGGATGGAAAGTGGAGACAATCGGTGATGATATCGCCTGGATGAAGTTTGGCAAAGATGGACGTCTGTATGCAATTAATCCTGAGGCTGGTTTCTTTGGCGTTGCTCCGGGTACTTCAATGGATTCCAATCCCAATGCCATGAAAACGATCAACCGGGATACTATCTATACTAATGTGGCTCTTACAGAAGACAAAGATGTATGGTGGGAAGGTATCGGGTACGATGCTCCTGGAAAACTTATTGACTGGAATGGTAACGAGTGGGATGCCAAGACAGCCGAAAAGCCTGCGGCTCATCCTAATGCAAGGTTTACAGCTCCCGCAAAGAACTGTCCTTCAATTGCGCCGGAATGGGAAGATCCTGCAGGAGTACCTATCAGTGCGTTTCTGTTCGGTGGTCGTCGCCCAAGTACGGTACCTTTGGTTCATCAGTCTTTCAGTTGGAATCATGGAGTATTTTTGGGATCAATCGTAGGGTCAGAAATAACTGCTGCAGCACTTGATCTTAAGGTCGGTACGGTTCGTCGCGATCCTTTTGCCATGCTTCCATTCTGTGGTTATCACATGGGAGATTATTTTGCACACTGGATCAATATCGCTAAGAAAACCAGTGCAGATAAACTGCCCAAAATTTTCTATGTTAACTGGTTCCGCAAATCCGCCGAGGGCAAATTCCTGTGGCCAGGATACGGTGAGAACAGCCGTGTTCTCAAATGGATTTTCGAGAGAACTGAAGGTACTGGCAGTGCAGTGGAAACTGCAATTGGTTATCTGCCAACTGTGGATGCCATAGACACTGAAGGCCTTAAGGTTTCTAAAGAGGACATGGAAGAGATGCTTAAGGTCAAAAATGATGAGTGGCTCAAAGAGGTTGAATCAATTAAGGAACATTATACCAAGTTTGGTGACAGGCTGCCAAAAGAGCTGAAAGAGGAGCTTGCGGCACTTGAGGCCAGACTTAAAAAGTAATACTAAACTCCTGGTGCGCTGCCTTTTATGAGGTCAGCGCATCAATCTCTCCTTGAACTTTATCGGAGGGTAGAATGCCCTGGTTTATTAAAACCAAATCAGAACGGGAAGCAAAGAAAAAGCTGGCAGAAAGCATTTATATCAAGTGTCAGTCATGCAATTCCCATATTTTCAAACAGGATTTCCTGAATAACAGCAATGTGTGTCCCAAATGCAACTGGCATGGGAAAATTACTGCATACGAAAGAATCGGAATTACCCTTGATTCCGGAACATTCAAGGAATTAAATGAAAACATAAGTCCTGCGGACCCTCTTAATTTTGTTGATGGCAAAGGACCGTATTCTCAGAAAGTCGTTGATGCCAATAAAAAAACCGGGCTTAATGAATCTGTTGTCACTGGAACCGGAAAAATAAATGGCTTATCGGTGGTGATTGCAGTTATGGATTTCCGTTATCTTGGAGGCAGTCTTGGTTCTGCTACCGGAGAAAAGATCCTTCAGGCGGCCAATTATGCTTATGATCATAAATTACCTTATATCGTATTTTCCGCTTCAGGTGGAGCCCGAATGCATGAGGGGATTCTTTCTCTGATGCAGATGGCTAAAACCTGTGCTGGAATCGCAAGGCTTAATGATAAAAAAATCCCTTATATCTCTGTGCTTACCGATCCCACAACCGGAGGGGTTTCTGCATCTTTTGCCATGGTCGGAGATATAAATATCGCCGAACCAGGTGCTTTGATTGGTTTTGCAGGAAGGCGTGTTATCGAGCAGACTATCAAGCAGAAACTGCCAGATACATTCCAGACTTCAGAGTTTGTGCAGGAACATGGGTTTATAGATATGGTGGTACACCGCAATGACCTTAAAAATACTCTCCACAAAATCCTTTCTTTTTATAACCGTTGAGGATTGAAAATGGAATTTGAAAAACCGATTGTTGAGATGGAAAAAGCAGTCGAAAAACTTAAAAACATAAGTAATGAAAACAAAGGGGATTTTTCTGCTCAGTTGGCCGAATTGGAGCAGAAACTTTCTGAACGGAAAAAACAGATTTATGACAATCTTTCTGCATTTCAGACCGTTCAGGTTGCACGTCACCCTCAACGTCCTGTCTTCCAGGATTACATTAGCTTAATCTTTTCTGATTTTGTTGAACTGCACGGAGATCGCTGTTTTGGTGATGATTATGCCATGATTGGTGGCTTTGCCATGCTGGGAAAAGAAAAGGTAATGATTATTGGGCATAATAAGGGCAAAAACGTAGAAGAAAACATTAAAAGAAACTTCGGTATGGCCAGACCGGAAGGATATCGAAAAGCATTGCGCCTGATGAAACTTGCTCAGAAATTCAATGTCCCTGTGCTTACATTTGTGGATACTTCCGGAGCATATCCCGGAGCTGATGCAGAAGAGAGAGGGCAGGCCGAAGCGATTGCACGAAATCTTACTGAGATGGCTACAATAGAGGTCCCAATCATTACTGTTATTACCGGTGAAGGTGGTAGTGGAGGGGCTTTGGGAATCGCAGTTGCCGATTCTATTCTGATGCTGTCCCATTCAATTTATTCGGTGATTTCGCCAGAAGGGTGTGCCGGCATATTGTGGCGTGATGCCTCTTTTGCCCCAAATGCTGCTGAGGCTTTGAAAATCACTGCAAAATCCCTGCTTGAGCTGGGGGTTATTGATGAGATTATTCCGGAGCCGGTGGGTGGAGCTCATACCAATCCTGCTCAAACTGCAGAAAATGTAAAAGAACATCTTTTAAAACAGATCAAAAAGCTCGCATCATTATCCACATCGAAACTCCTGGCAAAGCGTTTCGAAAAGTATGCGGCTATGGGTAAGTTCAACAAATAACTTTAGGAATTCCCCCTTATGCAAAAGAATCAAAACCCAACAGAAGATCAATTACACAAAATCCCCCTTCGTATAACCGATACTACTCTTCGTGATGCTCATCAGTCCTTGTGGGCAACAAGAATGAGAACCGATGATATGCTGCGTATTATCGATGTCATCGATAATGTAGGCTATTATTCACTGGAGTGCTGGGGTGGTGCTACTTTTGATGTCTGCCTCAGATTTCTCAGAGAAAATCCCTGGGAACGGCTCAGATTGATTAAGGCAAAAGCGAAAAACACTCCTTTGCAGATGCTGTTGCGGGGGCAGAATCTGGTAGGCTACCGGAATTATGCTGACGATGTGGTTGACCGCTTTGTAGCACTTGCTTGTGAAAATGGTATAGATATCTTCCGGGTCTTTGATGCCCTCAATGATACACGTAATCTGGAATCTGCAATAAAGGCTGTAAAAAGACATGGTGGGCATGCTCAGGGTACTCTTTGCTATACAATCTCTCCTGTGCATACTATCGAGAAATACGTTAAATATGCAAAAGAGCAGAAAGATCTGGGGATCGATTCTCTGTGTATCAAAGATATGGCGGGGATCCTTTCTCCAATTGGTGCTGAACGCCTGGTAAAAGCCCTGATAAAAGAGCTGGACATCCCCATTCAACTTCATTGTCACGCTTCCAGTGGTATGGCTATGGCTACTTATGTCGAAGGGGTTCGGGCTGGAGCCGGAGCTATCGATTGCGCAATTTCCTCCATGGCAGGTTTCTCTTCACAACCTCCGGTGGAAACCATGGCTGCGATCTTTGCAGAAACCAATTATTCGGCAGGTTTGGACATAGATGCTTTGGAAAAGGTGGCTAAATATTTTGATGAGCTTACCCCTTCCAGACGGCAAACCAGTGCCTCTCAACAGTTTATCGACCCAGGAATACTCATTCACCAGATCCCTGGAGGAATGATCTCCAATTTCCGTTCACAGCTTGAGATGCAGAATGCTCTTGATAAACTTCCGGATGTGCTGGCAGAAGTCGCACAGGTAAGGGAAGACCTGGGATATCCTCCGTTAGTTACCCCTACCAGTCAGATAGTTGGTACTCAGGCTGTTATGAATATCATTTCCGGTGAAAGATATAAGATCATTCCCAATGAGGTGAAGGATTATGCGCGGGGAATGTACGGAAGACCTCCGGCAAAAATCTCTGAAAAATATCTTAAAAAATTTCTGGGAGATGAAAAACCTATCGACTATCGTCCTGCTGACAAGATTAAACCCATGCTTCCTAATGCTACAGAGGGGATAGATGCTAAGCTGATAGAACATGAAGAAGATATCATTTCTTATATAATCTTGCCTGAACCGGCACTGCAATTTTTTAAATGGCGTGCACTTCCTCCTGAACAGCGATCTGAAACTCCTGCGGATCTCGAGATAAAGAAGATGAAACAGGAAATAAGCGAAGAGCAGGTTACTGTACCGGCAGTGGAACCAGAAAATGTTACTGCTCCAGCCCCTCAGGGAATATCTCTTCCTGCAAATTTCCAGGGTGTTGCCAAGGAATTACTGGAGAAAATCGAAGGACTGTCTCTAGAGGAGCTTATTTTCAGGAAGGGAGAGTTTACTTTAGCTGTAAGAGCCTCTTCTGCGGTTTCAATGCCTGTAGTGCAAAGCCCAAAGCCTGTTCAACCGATTGCTATCACTCCGCCTCCGGCTATCAGGGCCACAATGGAGCAACCTGCAGTCAGTGTTCCAGCTACAACTAAAACCGAATATAAAAAGACAATTAATGCTCCACTGGTAGGTACATTTTATACTTCACCTGGTCCCGGAAAACCTAAATTTGTAAATGAAGGTGATAAGGTGAAAAAAGGTGATAAGATCTGTACCGTTGAGGCCATGAAGCTTTTCAATGAAATTGCTGCACCTGTGGATTGCAAAATTATAAAGTTCCTGGTGACAGATGGCACGGTGGTTCAGAAAGACACACCCCTGGTGGCCATTGAAGAAATTTGATTATTTTGGGGGGTGACGCTGTTTACCCCCCCCATTATATTTTCAGCCCAAATTAACTTCTGTTTCGAATTCTGTCCTGAATCTTTCTTGCCACCATAAAACTGCGGTTAGTTTTTGCCTGAAGCGATATCAAAGAAAATGGAGATTTTCTCAATTTCTTCAGGAAATATTTTCTTCGTTTCCTCAATATCTTCATCTGTGAGCATCAGTTGGGAGATACTGGTATAATCCAGTTCTGGCGAACTGTAGTTTTTGTCAATAGCCATACCGCATTGATAGCATAGCCAGTCGGCAAGATGAATCAGGTTTATTATGTCCTGGTGCTGGGGATCATTAATTAACTGATGATGATAGACAAGAGGCAATTGAATTTCTGAAGGCAGGCTCCATCCGCTGGTAAGCCATTCACTGACCTGGGTATGATTAAATCCAAATATCTCTTCTTCTGCCTTATAAAGGCAGATTTTTTGTTTACGGGCCAACTCCAGTGATTTATGAAAATCCTCGTGCAGGTACTGTTCCATGACAACTTTTCCGATATCGTGGAGAAGGCCTGCACAGAATGCCTCTTCAGGATCAAACATGATGAATTTTTTGATTTTGGCGGTCAGGATCTTACAAATAAGACCGCAACTGAGAGAATGCAACCAGAATGCTTTTCTGTCGAAAAGAGCAGCAGTTTTTCGGCTCTCTGGAAACATATCAAAGACGGTGAGGCTCAGAACCATAGTGTTTATTACCTTTAGCCCCAGTATTACCACTGCATGATTAATATTGGTAATGGTGCGGGGTATGCCGTAAAAAGCGCTGTTTGCCAGGCGAAGAATCTTGGAAGATAATGCGATGTCTTGACCAACAATAAAAGCTATGTCGCTGGATGAGGTCAGCGGGTCATTGATTATCTGTATAAGGCGTGTCGCTACCTGCGGAAGTGTCGGCAGGTTTGCAATATGTTGTATTCTCTCTTTAAGGTTTTCATTGATCTGCATTGAAATTTTCCGGTTAAAAACAATAAGATATTGCAAAATATGAAGTAAATGCAATTACAATATCCTAAATTATATTTGTATGAGCAGTACTTTTAAAGACAATTCTTGCTGATATATATTTGCATTGCCTTTTTTTGAGAAGTTATTTTGAAGTTTTGATTTATTTAAAATAGGTTAATGGATTAAATAGTCTCCTGGGGTCTAATTAATGAGGTTTTTACTGAAAGTTTTTTTTTGCTTTCTCTTTGTTTTTACCATTTTTTTATCCGGATATGCTTATGAGCAGCCTGTAATCAATCAGAGTGGTCAGGTAGGTATTGTCCGGGTATACTCTGCTAAGAGCCTGGGTGCCACCCGTTTATCCTTTAATTTTCAGTCCGATTTAGCCTATGATAAAAAGTATCTGTTACAGCTTATCGACAAGAAAGATCACTTTTTATCGGATGCAGATTTTTTTAGTAGTGAATTAGATACACTTTTTCCTGATCCTACTATTTTCAATATGAGATTTAATGCAGCATATGGTATAACCAGTTTCCTGGATGTGTCATTTATGCTTCCGGTTTACTTTGATCTCCTTAGTCATAAAAAAAACCAGAGCGGTCTGGGTGATCTTGAATTAGGTATAAAGTTTCGGATCCCTGGAGATGAAGAGCGGCTTTTTCAGGCTGCATTTCTCTCGATGTTCAGTATTCCATCCGGAGACCCACATAAAGGTTATTTCCCCAGAAATATATACTACTTTACTGAGCACTCAACCGGTGATTCGATCGAGGGTAATGACGAACTTGTTGGCGCCTACACATCAGGAAAAATGGAAACATTTCTGGCGGTTCTTTTTTCCTTTGAATGGAAGTATCTGCTTTTTCATATCAACTCTGGTGTAAAATTTACTCATAACAAATCACTTGATGAGCTTTTCGTGATGGGTACTGCCCTGGAATACCATCCGTCAAAATATGTGGCCATTTTCACAGAGTTAAGTTCGTTTATGCGTTTTTCCACTGTTAGCAATGGCTTCAGAATCAATGATGATCCATTTAGAATTACCCCGGGAATCAAACTCAACTCATCGAATGGTATGACATTTTCACTGGCAGGGAGTTTCCGGTTATCATCGAACAAAAATTTCTCTTACTATGGTCTTGACAATAGTGGCCGCCATTTCGTTACCGGAATCGAGCCTTCCTGGCAGATTTCTGCACAGATTGGATGGAACGGTAGACTAAAACCTCAGGACAAGGATAAAGATCTGGTTCTGGATAAGTTCGATGCCTGCCCTGAGATACCAGAAGATATTGATAATTTTGAGGATAGCGATGGCTGCCCTGATCTGGATAATGATCATGATGCTATCCCGGATTCACTGGATCAATGCCCTAACGAAGCAGAAGACCTGGATGGCTTTGAGGATGACGATGGCTGCCCTGATCTGGATAATGATCAGGATGGTATATCTGATTCTGTTGACCAATGTCCCAACGAGGCAGAAGACCTGGATGGTTTCAATGATTTTGATGGTTGTCCGGATTTCGATAACGACAACGATGGTGTGCCTGATTCTCTGGACAAGTGTCCGAATGTCGCTGAAGACAGGGACGGTTTTGAGGATGATGATGGCTGCCCTGATCTGGATAATGATCTGGATGGAATCGTTGACAGCCTGGACAACTGTCCTGATACGCCTGGAGTGGCTTCTGAAAACGGTTGTCCAAAAAGTAAGCCTGAGGCCAAAGAAATCAAAAGAGGAAGAGTCATTCTCAGGGGGATTGATTTTACCAGGGGAAGCGCTGTGCTATCTACTGCGTCGATGGAGGTTCTGGATCGGGTTCATGAATCACTTATGGCTTATAAAGAGATTAAGCTGGAAATTCAGGCTCATACCGACAATTTAGGGAATATCGACAGTAATCTAAGAATATCCCAAAGCAGAGCCGATGCCTGCAGAGACTATCTGGTGCAAAAAGGAATCGATGCGCAGAGACTGCGGGCGACCGGTAAGGGTCAGAATGAGCCAATTGCCGATAATTCATCTGCTTATGGACAACAACTCAACAATAGAATAGAATTACATCGTATAGACTAATTCAAAATAAGGGGGTTAATAGATGGGACTTCCCGCAACGACAAGAAAAGCGGTTAAATTGATCTCTCTGAGTGTGATTATGATGAGCGTTGCTTCTATGGCTGCTTACAATACCAACGGTGAGCTGGGAGTTGTAAGAACATACACTGCCAAAACAAGCGGAAATGCAACCATGAATGTAGGTGCCGGGGTTTCATTCGATCAGTCTTCAGAGTACCTTAAAGGACCCAATGACGGAAATGTGCCGATAAAGGACAATTCCGGAAAAACCGTCTCCGATCTGGAAACTTCACGATTATTGTCCTCAAATGTTTTTCTGGCTTTTGGCGTGCTTAACTTCTGGGATATCGCTGTCAGTTTACCGTTTTACTATGACTGGTCAGGGATTGAAAAACTTAATGAGGGCGGATTAGGAGATTTGGAATTATCCACTAAAATACGAATCCCCACTGCCAGCAAAATCTTCTATCAGGCGTATCTGGCTGCTATTACTATTCCTACAGGAATGAGAAAAAACGGGTTATTTCCCCGTCATTCATATTATCTGAACCAGGATGTCAATCCGGCAAAATCTTTTTTTACAGCTTCGGTGCCGACTTTCAAAGCTGAATTTCTGTTGACCTGTGATTTGGGTGGGGTATTTGAAAAAGTTCCCTTGCAGTTCCATTTAAATGCAGGTGGTGTACTTTCGGGAGTAGATCAGAATAACACTATAATCGCCGGGTTTGCATTCGAATATGCACCTGTTTCATTTTTTTCCATCTTTACAGAGCTCTGGGGTGAGACAAAGGTTGACAACTTCTCTACAGGCAATTTCCGTTCAGACCCAATCTACTGTTCACCTGGTGTTAAATTCACGACACCTGCCGGTGTTTACATGAAACTGCTTGGAGACATTTCTCTTTCTTCCAACCGCTCCAGCGATCGACTCAACTGGAATCCATCTAACGGTGCTGGCACCGGATATAAATATTCCACCTCTGTTATACCAAAATTCGGAGCCCAGTTTCATATTGGCTGGAACGGATTTCTGGCGGTGCAGGATGATGACCGGGATGGAATTAAGAATGACAAGGATCGATGCCCTCAGGACCCGGAAGATATAGACGGATTTCAGGATGATGATGGTTGTCCTGACCCGGACAATGACAATGATGGTATCCCGGACCTGAAAGATAAATGCCCCAACGATCCTGAGGACAAGGATGGTTTTGAAGATGAAGATGGCTGTCCCGATCTGGATAACGATGGTGATGGCATACCCGATCTGAAGGATCAGTGTCCTAATGTCGCCGAGGATTTTGATGGCTTTGAAGATGAAGACGGTTGTCCTGATCCGGATAATGATAAGGATGGTATCCCTGACAGCCTGGACAAATGTCCAAACGAAGCTGAAGATTTCGATGGCTTTGAAGATAAGGACGGATGTCCGGAACTGGATAATGACAAAGATGGAATTCCGGATCTAAAGGATAAATGTCCCAATGAACCAGAAACCTTCAATGGCTTTGAAGATGAAGACGGTTGTCCTGATACTTTGAAAAAAGAACCTGATATGCCAAAGCAACAAACTATCCAGGGTATTCTCTTTAAAAGCGGTAGTCCGGAGATGACCTTTGAATCATATCAACATCTGGAGCCTGTGATTCAGAAGCTAAAACAGTATCCAGAGGTTGAAATTGAAATCAGAGGGCATACCGACAGTTATGGCAACTACAATAAAAACATGACACTCTCTCAAATGAGAGCCGAATCGGTCCGTCAATACATGATCTCCAAAGGTATCGAAGCTTCCAGACTTAAGGCTGTTGGCTTTGGCTCATCCAGCCCAATTGCAGACAACAGAACCGCAGCAGGAAGAGCGATGAACAGACGTATCGAAGTGGTCAGGACTAAATAAAAGTGTGAACGATTTCTTTTTAAACAGGTCTGTTTAACCAACAGGCCTGTTTTTTTTTTGACCTGTATCAGGATTTAACAGTGATCAGAATTCTGCCTGGAAAAAAAGAATACTGTCTGAAGCGGCTGTTTTTTTTTACTTTGCTCCTGAGTTTGCATCAGGTCTGCCCGGCCGAATCAAAGCTTTCTAAATCATTATCAGCCGTAAGCTCATCCGATACAACTGTAAAAGTATGGGTTTTTTTCACCGATAAACCCGAAAGACCTTCCGGAGATCTTGTTACTGCCAGAGCCTTGAAACGTCGAATGCGGAGTAATTTTTCCTCTTCAAAGGAGATGGATTATCCGGTTTCATCAAAGTATCTGCAGAGTATTCAAGCAACAGGAGCTGTTTTAAACCACGTGTACAAATGGGAGAACTGTGCTTCTTTCTATGTGCATGCTTCCAGGCTCTCTGAGATTGCCGCTTTACCGATAGTCAAAAAAGTACAACCGGTTTTCTCCTTTCATAACAAATTCATTGCATCCGAAAAAGGTTTGCTAAAAAGGGGCTTGACTGATAGCCTATATGGCCAGTCTTATTCCCAACTGAAAAAGATAAATGTTCCTGCAGCGTATGATTATCTCTCAAGATTCAGAAATGTTACAGAACCAGGTTCCGGTATCATGATTGCGGTTTTCGATGCCGGGTTCCGGCTTGATCATAGCTGTTTTTCTTATCTGAGAGAAAGAGGAAAAATAAAGGCTGCATGGGATTTTGTTGATAATGATTCCACAGTTTATGATCCGGATTCGGTTAGTTTCAATCCCGATTCCCGTTATTATCAAAATGATGAGCATGGTTCAAAAGTCCTGAGTCTGATCTCAGGTTATGATCCAGGTTTTTTTATGGGCACCGCCTGGGGGAGCGAGCTGGTGCTTGCCAGAACTGAAAACGGATTACTTGATGGCGAATTCCACTACGAAGAGGATAACTGGTTCAGGGCAATCGTCTGGGCCGAGAGTATCGGGGTTGACATCGTTTCCAGTTCCCTGGCATACAGAACCGATTTTTCTGATTCTACAGCCATACTCCGTTCAGGTGATACCATTTTTGTCCAGGATTACCAGTACGATGATCTGGATGGAAAAACCACATTAGTCTCGCGAGCTGCTCTCTATGCTATTGAACGGGGTATGGTAGTTGTAAATGCTATGGGCAACGAGGGATCACATACTTTGGGTACTTTGTCTGCTCCAGCAGATGTTAAGGAAGTGATATCGGTAGGAGCAATTGATCCTTCTGACCGGATTACCTATTTCAGCAGCACTGGACCTACTGCTGATGGAAGAATCAAACCTGATCTTGTGGCTCAGGGAGCAAATGTTACCGTACCGGTCATCTATGGAGGAGGTGCTCATGCTTATTCCGCCTATGGTCAGGGGACCTCTTTTTCAACACCCATGATTGCAGGTGTATGTGCCCTTATAATGCAGTCATATTCAGGCTGTACTGCAGAAGATACACGGGACCGATTGTACCGATATTGTAAACTGTTAAATAAAAACGACACTCCCGATAATTACAGCGGCAGAGGTTTACCCGATGCACTCCTCTCATGCATGAGAGATGATGAAGTCTATATTACAGTTAAAGACACTGCAAAAAAAACAGTCCCATTTGCATTGATTACCAGTCAGAATGGTGATTCTCTGGGTATTACCGATAAAGACGGAATTGCACTTGTTAAAATAAAGCAGAAAGTATTTCCATTTAATTTATTTATCAACATATCCGGTTTACAGAAACCGCTGACAATCTCCTCTGTTCCTTCTGCTGAAGAAGTGGAGATTTCTATAAATTCCGGCCTGTTGATTCAATTGGAGGATAAGAGTGGTCCTGTGGCAGATGGGGCAAAGGTTTATTACCAAATACCTGGTGTACAGGATCAGTTTGTGTGCAGGAACACTGATTCATTAGGAAGAGTTCTTATCTCCATGTATCGTGAAACACCGGTGCAGATTTTTGCTACTGCTCAGGGGTATTTCAGATCTGACACTATCAAGGCGCAGATCGGCCTGGATCTTTGTACGCTGAAGGTGCTGCTTGAAAAGATCCCTGATCAAAGATTAATTGTATATCCAAACGTTCTGAAAAAAGGCAGGGAAAGGGCTCTGTTTATCGATTTTATTCCAGGCCAAAGTGCCAGTAACAAGGTTACTCTTTCCATTAGATCCATCGATGGTGCACTTGTCTGGAAAAATGCAATTTTTCCGGGGATAAGTGAAAGACTGAAAATAAAACTGAACAGCGAGCTAAACCGGTTAGCCCCTGGTTTTTACTTTTTAATACTTGAAAATGATAGGAACGTGTTTCGAAGGAAATTTCTGATTGCCGGATAAATCACAGCATACAGAAATTTGGAATTACCACGGAGATCCCTAAATCCGCCCGTCAGAATATGGAAAAGAAAAAGAAGATGCTATGCAGTCAGATTCATGATATACTAAAAAGCAAATGAATACTTTTATTCAAACTGTGGATCAGCCGGTTAAATTTAACTGGGAAGGTTCTCTGTTTGTTCACCATAGTCTGGGAATGGTCAACAGAGAGCTTCTAAGTGAACTTATTCTGGACAAGCGGCTTGATCCAGGACATATCGCTTACGAACCGGATCAGTTTCTTCCAGGATACTCCTCAAAATATCAGAATCTTCTTAAAATCAATAACAGGAAAATTTCGGGTGCAGCAGTACATATAAAACATAGATGGCCACCGGATTTTAGTAAACCAGATGCAGAAAGGTTTATACTGATGCAGCCCTGGGAATTTGGAAGTCTTCCCCAGCAGTGGGTGGACAATATAAACGAAAATGTGGATGAAGTCTGGGTTTATACCTCTTATTTAAAAATGTGCTATGTCCAAAGTGGAATTCCTGAAGAAATGGTTCAAGTGATTCCATGCGGAGTCGATCCATTGCTTTTTAATCCTGAAATTGAGCCCCTGCAATGGGTTAAAGAGTTTTCAAGGGGACGGTTCTGCTTTCTGTTTAATGGTGGGACTACGGTGCGAAAAGGTATCGATATCCTGATCAATGCCTATCTCTCTGAATTCAAAGCAGACGAACCGGTGTGTCTGGTGGTAAAAGATTCTAACATGTATAGTAAAGAACTGGCTGCGCGTATCAGGGAGTTGGCTTTACGCAATGATATTGCATCTATCTGTTATACAGAAGAAAATATTGATTACAACCGTCTGCCTGGCTTATATACTGCCTGTGATTGTTATGTACATCCATACAGAGCAGAAGGTTATGGATTACCCATAGCAGAAGCGATAGCTTGCGGAAAACCGGCAATCGTGACCGGTGCAGGAGCATGTCTGGACTTTGTGGAACCTGATAATGCTTTTTTCATTAAAAGTACAATGGAAAAAATTGATGAGAAAAATATCGGTGGGCTGGTTACTGTTGATTCTCCTTTTGGGGTTGTTCCTGATATGAAACATCTGCAGGAGGTAATGCGATATGTTTTCAATCATCAACAGTTTGCAAAGGAACTGGGGTTGAGGGCCGGACAACGGATAAGATCCGATCATACCTGGAAACATGCTGCCAGAAGGGCTGCAGAGAGGATAATTGCTGTAGCCTCCGGGAACACTGAGTCGGTCTGGCAGTTAGCTGCTGCAGCAGAGAACTATCTGCAGGTTGGGGACCTGGAGAACGCTTCTGTATTGTACGAAAAAATGATCGCCCTTTTTGGAGACAACGGAACTGCATATCAGGGGCTGGCTACTATTGCGTTCCAGGAAAAGAGGTATGAAGAGGCGTTTGATCTTTTCAGACGCACTAATCTTCTTATGCCGGATGTTTCAGAAATATTGGTGAAATGGTATGAGGTGGCCAAGGTACTGGGGCGTACTGATGAACTGGCCAAGCCGACCCGACGGGCACTGGAGATTTGTAACAACGATTACCGGCTGATTCAACTTGCGGAAGAGTTGTTCAGAGGTTGAGACGGTTCACGAGGTGCTGTTATTTATGGTGTGTGCTTCGTAATCGTGAAGGGCGATATTGACCGGCTCTGAGCGTGCTGATATACTCCTTCGACTGCGCTTTACCAAAATGAACAGCGCAAGAGTACCCTTCGATAATATCCGCTGGTTACATGGAAATTTCGAAATAATGCACAAAATCCACACCATTGTCTTTTATGCGCTGCTCCCATATTCTGTTCGGCATCTGTTTATTCGACAATTTCTTTTCTGTATATTATCTTCTTGTTTGGTACATCATAGATTTCCATGACTGCACCTTCTTTTTTATAGCCTTTTTCTTTTACAAATTTATCCATTGCTGAATACACTTTAATTATTCCGAATATGATTGACAGTTTTCCTTTGTTTGGAAATTCAGCTATAATATAGGATTTCTCGGGAAAGGTCTTAATTTGCAGGTTTTCTTTGATATCAGCAACTTTTGAAAGGTCTTTTTCTTCAATAATACAGCCGATTTCAGAGCGTAACTTGGTTTTTTCCACTTCTTTGGGGTTATCGTAATAAATACCGAATCCTTTGAAGGTTTCAATTCCATAATCATTAAGCAAAGAATAATAGATTTCATCCATCAGTTTTGCACTTTTAGCATAATCGCCGGTCATTTGTCTGTAGGCCAGTGTTTCACCACCCTGTTTCTCAACCCTGCAATTCACTTTGGATAAACCTCCGTAATAGATAAAAGCAGTGGCAATTAAGACTGATATTACTCCTATGACAACCAATGTGATTTTCATTTTTACTCCATTTCTTTTGAAAAATTGTTAAATACTTCAATATCAGATATTACTAAAATCACCAATATCGTGGTTCTTTTCATGCGATATTATCTGGAATTAGCAGAAAGTAGAACCGGAATTGTCCTTTGGCTTCTTACATTACATGGAAATAGAATCAAGGCTGTTAAAATGAATGAAAAAAGCTTTTTCATATATATGTCCTTTCATAGCAGGGTGACCGGTAAATGCAACCAAATCTTCTGTAAAATAGCTCATTTCCAATATAACCGATAAGAAAAAGGTTGTAATATCAACTAAAATGAGTTATCTTTTTGCAAGAGCGTAGATAATGAAACCAGCGAGGGCACTTACTATATTGGCCTCCGAATTTTTTAATCCGATGAGGTACATTCTCTAGTACCAAGGTTCTCGCCCGCCGGAAAACCGCAAAAAGCGTCGGCCACAATAGAAAACCAATGGAGTGAAAAAGGGAAACCCGATTTCCTGAAACAGGTGCAAAAATATTGCTTGTAGCTTTTTTTTTTGCGATCCAATGGTCAAATCATGCATCTACGAAATGGTTGATCGTCTTGCAGAAACTGATTAAGCATATTACCACCGATTTCGTCCTCATGACAGATACACATCTTATATCTATTAATGCCATTCTTTCCATAACAATCTGGATAATCTTGATTTTAGTAGTTTCCTGAGGATTTTGCAGATCATGGAATCTATCACAGGTCTTGGAAAACATATAAAGTGTAAAGAAGAACACCATTCGGTTTCTACCTTATGGGTAGGTATCGATATAGGCTCTACAACCGTAAAAATCGCTGCAATAGATCCCGAAAGCAGAGATATCCTGTTTTGGCGTTATTTGCGTCACAACGCTTCACAGGCGAAATCGATTCTGAAGCTGCTCGAAATGGTTCACCAGGAGTTCCCTGATGCCCACATCTCGCTTGCTGCCTGCGGCAGTGGCTCAGAACCGATAGTCGA
>JAAYPC010000189.1 GCA_012519985.1 Fibrobacter sp. | reverse complement strand
TAATACCAAACATGATGTCTCGTGCATTACGTAATGTCCAGATTAAAAAAGAAGTAGAGCCGCTGATAGGCATAATGCCATCGCTGATCCTGGGAGCAATCGCCACCACCTTTGCACTTCTTTTTACCAGTCAGATGCCTCTGGTTCCTGAGCACAATGATAAACTGATAGTTCCGGCAGCAATCGCCACAATGCTTACCGGTTTTATCCTTCTGACCACCAGGTTTAAAGCACTGACCCAGGTAATTGGCTATCTGATTCTGGAAAATGGTATCTACATTTTTGGAATTCTGTTATTAGGTGCCATGCCCATGGTGGTCGAGATGGGCGTTCTTCTCGATGTGTTTGTAGCAATTTTTGTCAGTTGTATCATTATAGCTAAAATAAACAAGTCTTTTTCCTCCATGGATACACGCATGTTGAGCTCATTGAAGGAATAGGTTATGGCCTTTCTGCTTATCTTTTTTCCACTTCTTATGGCGGGTGCTGCTGCCATTTTCAAATCAAACCGATGGCGGCCTCTGTTTCTTCCATTGACCGCACTGCCTCAGCTCTTCTTTACCATTATGGTTCTGGTCAAGCCGGAACTGGCTGTCACCAATTCCTGGCTGGTATTGGATCCACCCGGAAAAATTGTACTCCTGTTGGTAAACACCCTGTTTCTTTTCTGTTCTCTGTATGCAGTTTCATACCTTCAATACAGAAAAGAAAGAGATAACCGAGTGTTCTGTGCTTGTCTGATAGCTTTTGCAGGAGCAGTCAGTCTGGTAACCTGGTCACAGCATCTGGCTCTGATGTGGGTGGCAATCGAAGCAACCACGCTGGTTACGGCACCCCTGATCTACTTTAACCATAATCAGTTGAGCATTGAAGCGATGTGGAAATACCTGCTGATAAGTTCGGTGGGTATAGCTTTGGCACTGCTGGGAACTTTTTTCATGGCTTACTCCTCCATGCATGGAGGTAAAGAAGCCACATTATCTTATGTTACTCTTCTGAAGAACGCTCCACATCTTTCCAAGACATGGCTGCACCTCTCATTCATTCTACTGTTTATCGGTTATGGCACAAAAATGGGACTGGCACCAATGCATACCTGGAAGCCGGATTCTTACGGTGAGTCACCTGGAATAATTGGGGCTATTCTTGCCGGTGGACTCACCAGTTGCGCATTTCTGGCATTTCTGAGAGTTTATCACATCTGTCATGCTGCCGGTGAATTTGCTTACATGTCAAAGACATTGGTATTTATGGGACTCATTTCCATGGCAACAGCAGCAATTTTCATGGTCGGTCAGCGTGACCTGAAGCGGATGCTGGCATATTCGAGTATAGAGCACATGGGAATCGTGACATTAGGTTTGGGAATAGGTACTCCGGCTCTTTTTGGAACCTTGTTACATATTATATCCAATGGATTAACAAAAGGTGTTCTTTTTCTCTCGGTTGGAAATATTCACCGTGCATTTGGCAGTAAAAACGTGGATCGGGTACGAGGTGCCATACGCTTGCTGCCATTCTCAGGAACACTTTTTCTAATTGCTTTTCTGGCAATTACCGGTTCACCTCCGTTTGCACCATTTGTCAGTATATTCGCCATTCTTAACGGAGCTTTCGAAGCAGAGAAATATATTACAGCAGGATTGTTCCTCATGTTTCTTCTGTTGGTTTTCATAGGTATGGGAGCACCAATTCTTAAAGCACTACAGGGCAGTTCACCTGTTCCAAACCGTGAGAAAATGATCTTTCGTGACACTATTGCCTCCTGCGGACCAATCATCGGATTGATGGTCCTTGTGTTTATACTGGGAGTATATATACCAGTTCCCTTATCCGGGTTGCTTAATGATGCAGTCCATTTTTTGGGAGGTCAACCATGAGTGTATCTGTAACAGAAAGAAAGACCGGATCACTATTTGTAAAAACATATAACGGGTCAGCACTGACTCTTGAGGAGATACCGGTACTATCCGGGGAAGATTTCAATCAACTGATTCTTTCCAATGTTTCGGAGGGATTACGCGTTTCCTCTTATTTCGGAGTTCCTGGAAACAAGTCAAAGGCTCTCAGGCTCTATGTGGTGTTGGCTGATGATACTGAGAATTCGCTTAAAATAAGCAGCACCGAAATCCAGGGAAATGAGTTTCTCTCGTTGACTCCTCAATGCCCGCAGATGCACCTGTTTGAGAGAGAAATTGCTGAGCAATACGGTTTAAAACCGGTCAATCATCCATGGCTTAAACCTGTGCGCTATAATCAGTACTGGACAAGCGAACAACCTTCAACTCGGCAGATTCTTCCGGCAGTAGGAGATTTCTATAAAATTGAAGGTGAACAGGTGCATGAAGTTGCAGTAGGTCCAGTACATGCCGGAATAATCGAGCCAGGGCATTTCCGTTTTCAATGTCATGGTGAAGAGGTTTATCATTTGGAAATTGCTCTTGGATACCAGCATCGTGGCATAGAGAGAGCCTTGCAGGGAGAATATGGCAAACGAAGCATTCATTATGCTGAAAACACAGCAGGTGATTCGGCGATAGCACACGGTTCCAGCTTTTGTCAAATAATCGAGTCTCTGAGTGGATCTCAGCAGAGCGCACGTGCTCTGGCGATTCGCGGTGTTGCCCTGGAACTTGAAAGACTGGCTAACCATGTAGGTGACCTGGGAGCCTTATCCGGGGATGTAGGATTTCTGCCGACTGCCAGTTTCTGTGGACGAATCCGGGGTGAATTTCTTAATATGACAGCAGTTCTGTGCGGCAACCGGTTCGGGCGGGGACTCTTAAGAGCCGGTGGTGTTTCTTTTGATCTTCAGCAGTCTCATATTGATGATCTTCTGCGCAGACTGGATGCAGCAGAGAAAGATGTCACGGTTGCAGTAAATCTCTTGTGGGATACTCCCTCGGCTATGGCCAGGTTTGAAAATACAGGCACTCTTACCACCGAAAACGCAGTTGAACTCGGACTTGTGGGCCCATCTGCCAGGGCTTGCGGATTGATGCGTGATATCAGACAGGATCACTCCAGCGGTATTTTCTGTTTCTCCCATATCCCGGTTGCAACCTGCAAATCGGGTGATGTCTTTGCCAGAGCTTATGTACGCTGGCTGGAGATACAGTATTCTTTGCAGTTTGTCAGAGAGCAGCTTGGAAATCTTCCGGATGGAAAGATCCATGTAAATTGCGGAATTTTAAAACCTCATCGGATGGTGGTTTCACTCACCGAGGGATGGCGGGGAGAGATCTGTCATACGGCTATTACCGATGAGAACGGCCATCTTGCACGTTATAAAATTGTGGACCCGTCTTTTCATAACTGGACCGGACTGGCCCTTGCTTTACGTAATCAACAGATCTCCGATTTCCCCCTGTGCAATAAAAGTTTCAATTTATCCTATTGCGGACACGATCTGTAAACCTGGAACAAGAGGCAAGACGGTAAAGGAATTTGATTCATGATAAAAGAGATATTAGCAAGACTGCAGCAGAAACACAGGACCATCAAGTATCCTGATGCGCCACCTCCTGCCATGCCCGAGCGGTTCAGAGGAAGACCCTGCATCGAAAATGCAAAATGTAATCTCTGTAAAAAATGTGCCCGGAATTGCCCCACCGATGCTATCGAAGTAAAAGAGAATGTTACAATAGATCTTGGAAAATGCCTCTTCTGTACCGATTGCACAGACTCTTGTACTGACCATGCCATAACATTCACCAGCGATTACCGGTTATCTTTCAACAATCGTCAGAACCTTACAGTATCCTCTGATCAGAAGGAACTGCTTTTGGTAACTGCTCTTCAGGACAGTATCAGAAAACTTTTCGGACGATCACTGAAACTGCGTCAGGTAAGTGCCGGCGGGTGTAATTCCTGTGAAGCGGACGTAAATGTATTGAATACTGTGGGATGGGATCTGGGACGCTTCGGAATACAATTTGTTGCTTCTCCGCGCCATGCGGACGGAATCCTGGTAACCGGCCCGGTTACCAAAAACATGAAACTTGCACTAGAGAAAACCTATCAGGCTGTTCCTGATCCAAAAATCGTGATTGCTGTTGGGACCTGCGCCATTTCGGGTGGAATCTTTGCTGGTCACCAGGAGTGTTGTGATGGCCTAACCGAGATTTTACCGGTAGATCTTTTTATTCCCGGCTGCCCCCCTCATCCTTTAACGATTTTGGATGGGCTACTCAGGTTTCTGGGAAAAATTGATTCCTGAACTGAACTTTTCTACTTCCCGGATTTTTTTTCTCTTCCGTTCTGCTGCCTTTTATTAATGTGCCTGTAAAAGAACACAGAAAAGCGATCCTTTTGCATCGTTTAGTTGAACTTTGTAAAATCAGGATATTATACTAATTTTAAAAGCAAAAGTCTGTCAGCTTTTACAAAATTGATCAAAAATGGTTACTCAAAGGATATCTTTAAATGCCAGGTGATGATTATGATTAAGCGCTTATCAAAAGATAGAAACATAAGTTCAAAGATGTTGCTTATTGTTTTCTGTTTCAGCACACTGCTGATAGCGAGTACGGTTACCGTTGGAAATTTTTCTGAGCTGATGGAGGCAGTAAACAGCGCATCACCAGGTGATACAATCCTGATGAAAGATGGAACATATACGAT